>DATJWJ010000174.1:0-30787 GCA_035501355.1 Bryobacteraceae bacterium
GCCGTTACATCCAGTGAGGGCGATCAATTTGCGTGCGATGTCGATTTGTTCGACGCCGAGAAGGATCGTTTCCCTTATGCCGACTCGTATTTTTCGACGGTCCTGTGCTGCGAGTTGATCGAGCATCTGACCGCCGATCCAATGCACATGCTGTCGGAGATCAATCGCATCTTGAAGCCGGGGGGACATCTTGTGCTGACCACTCCAAACCTGGCCTCTCTCGGTTCCATCGCTGCGGTTCTGGACGGCTACCATCCGGGCTTCTTCCCCGCCTACATCCGTCCGCGAGCCGAAGGCCAGGAGCCGGAAGCCAGGCACAATCGCGAATATACGCCGCGCGAGGTGGCGCGCCTGCTGGTGGACTCCGGCTTCGAGGTGGCGCTGCTCGATACCGGACCTTTTCGCGAAGAACCGAAGCCGGAATACGAATGGGTGCAACACCTGCTGGCTCGTTATGAACTCTCGCAGGATTTGCGCGGCGCCGGTATTTATGCGGTCGGCCGAAAGCTCAGGGCGGTGTGCGACCGCTATCCGGCTTGGTTATATCAATGAGCGGTGTTGGATACCGCGATCTTGAGTTGCAGGCCGGCGGCCTGCAACTACGCGTACATGTGGCGCTGGAAAACCGGTCCCCGGAAACGTGGCCGCGGAAATCCATGTCGCTCGGCTGGCAATTTTTCGATCCTCAGACGAATCGATTCATTTTAGAAGGCGAGTGGACTTCGCTGGCGCGCGATGTGGCGCCGGGCGAAATCGAACCGTTCGACATTGCCATCGCATTCCCGCCCGAGGCCGGCAGCTATCAGATTTTCATTTCGCCGGTCCAGCAGCCGGGCGGTTGGGCCTACTCGCATGGCGAGCCTCTCATACGTATCGTTGCGGAAGTCGGCGACGGCCAGGTTCATATCGTGGAACAGGAAATCACGACCGTCCGCGCGCTCGGCTGGCGCAGGCTGCGGCGTTCTCTGCCGAAGTTCCTCTCCGGTCCCTGGCGTACGGTGGTCGAAAACCAGCGCCTGATTCGTTCCATGGCGCGGCGCGACATTCTGGCCCGGTATCGCGGCTCATTCGGCGACGTGTTTTGGACGGTTCTAAATCCACTGTTGTTGATGACCACCTATTTTTTCGTGTTCGGTGTGGTGCTGCGTACGCGCTTTGGCGCGGACCAAAGTTCCACTGGCTTCGCTCTGTATTTCTTGGCCGGGATGCTGCCCTGGCTGGCCTTTTCAGAGCCCGCCGGACGAGCGCCGTTCGTAATCCTGGAGCATCGCAATTTCGTCAAGAAGCTGATTTTCCCCCTGGACACGCTGCCGGTGAACCAAGTGGTGTCCGGCCTGGTGACGGAACTTTTTGCGGCGGGGATTTTCGTGATCGCGTTATTGCTGATTCGCGGCACGATTCCGCTGGCGGTATTTTGGCTCCCGGTGCTCTTGATTCCGCAACTTTTCTTCACCCTGGGAATCTGCTGGTTCCTGGCGGCGCTGGGTGTCTTCCTGCGGGACCTCGGTCAAATCATGGGGTTCATACTGACACTGTGGTTCTTCATCACGCCGATTTGTTATCCCGAGTCGAACCTGGCGAGCCTTCCCGGCCCGGCCCTGGAGATTCTGCGGAAGAATCCGATGTTCGTCCTGGTGCGGGGATACCGCGACATCCTGCTGGAGCATCACGCTCCGCAATTGCTTCCGGTGGTGAAGCTGTGGGTGGTGGCGCTGGTGTTGTTTTGGCTGGGATACGCCTGGTTCTTCAAACTGCGAAAAAGCTTTGCCGATGTCATTTGACTTGCTAAAATCGAGAACTTCATGGCCATTCTAGTTACCGGCGGCGCGGGATATATCGGGAGCCACGCCGCCAAAGCTCTGGCGCAAGCCGGGTTGCAGCCCGTGGTGCTGGACAACTTGCAGCGTGGGCACCGGGAAGCCGTGCAATGGGGACCGCTGATCGAGGCCGACACCTCCGATCCGGCCGCGCTCGAAAAGATCTTCCGCGAGCACTCCATCGAAGCGGTGCTGCACTTCGCCGCGTTCGCCTATGTCGGCGAATCGATGCGCGAGCCGGGGCTGTACTTTCGCAATAATCTTGCCAACACGCTCACGTTGCTGGATAGCATGCGTCTGTGCGGCGTGCGGACTCTGGTGTTTTCCTCCACTTGCGCCACGTATGGAAATCCGCTAAAAATCCCGATTTCCGAAGACCATCCGCAGCATCCTGTGAATCCTTACGGCGAATCCAAACTCATGGTGGAGCGGTTGCTCTACTGGTTCGGTTGCATCCACGGGCTGCGCTGGACAGCGCTGCGCTATTTCAACGCCGCCGGCGCCGATCCGGACGGCCAACTCGGCGAGGATCACGATCCGGAAACGCATCTGATTCCGCTGGCTATCTCGGCGGCTCTGGGCCGGGTGCAGGCTCTGGAGATCTACGGCACCGATTACGATACGCCCGATGGAACCGCGATTCGAGATTATCTGCACGTCACCGACCTGGCGGAGGCGCACGTGGCGGCGCTGCGGTATCTGCGCGACGGCGGCGAAAGCACAGCCTTCAATCTCGGCACCGGGCGCGGGCATTCGGTGCGCGAAGTGATCGCGATGGTGGAGCGGGTTTCAGAGCGCCGGGTGCCGGTGCGCGAAGCCGGGCGGCGAGCGGGCGATCCGCCGCGCCTGGTGGCCGATGCCAGCAAATCGGGCCAGCTGATGAATTGGCATCCTGCGCACTCCAGCCTCGAAGAAATCGTGCAAACGGCGTGGAACTGGCAGCGTCGTTCCTAGTACCGATTACTTATCGATCCGGCTCCGGATGTTCGCTATCATGAACACGGTGTCCTGTTTCATGTTCAACCCCAACCCAACGCCGTCGGGCGGAATGCAATGAAAATTCTTGTAACCGGTGGCGCGGGATTCATCGGATCCTGCTTTGTTCGCATGGCAGTTCAGAAGCCTGCATTCGAAATTGTCAACGTCGACAAACTCACCTATGCGGGCAACCTCGAAAATCTGGCGAGCATCGCCGAGCGGCCGAACTACACTTTCATAAGATCCGACCTGTGCGACTTAGACGGCACGCGGCGGATTGTGGAAGAGATCAAGCCGGAGGCGGTGGTACATTTTGCCGCCGAATCGCACGTGGACCGCAGCATTTTTGCGCCGCAGCCGGTGTTTGAAACCAATCTGAGGGGCAGTTTCAACCTGCTGGAGTCGATGCGCGCGTGCCGCGTCCGCCGCTTCATTCACGTGTCGACCGACGAAGTTTACGGCAGCCTGGAAGCACCGCTCGAAGCCGACGAGAATTTTCCGCTGCAGCCCAGCAGTCCCTATTCGGCCGCCAAAGCGGGCTCGGACCTGATGGCGCTGGCTTATTTCAAAACTTACAAGCTCCCGGTCATGGTCACGCGCGCGTCGAATAATTACGGTCCGTATCATTTCCCCGAGAAGCTGATCCCGTTGATGATCTCGAACGCGCTCGAGAACAAACGGTTGCCTGTCTACGGCGATGGCATGCAAGTCCGCGACTGGTTGTACGTGGAGGACCATTGCCGGGCCATCTTCGCGACTCTGGAAAAGGGACGCGACGGCGAAATCTACAATATTGGCGGCAACCGGTCGCTACCCAACAAAACGGTGGTCGACCAAATCCTGGCCATCACCGGAAAACCGTCGAGCTTGATCGAATACGTGGCGGACCGGCCGGGGCACGACCGGCGCTACGCGCTTTCGAGCGAGAAGCTGATGAAGGAAACCGGGTGGGCGCCGCAGATGGACTTCGAGCGCGGCCTGGCCGCCACCGTCGACTGGTACCGTGCGAATCAGGAATGGGTCCGGAACGTCATGTCGGGCGAATACCAATCCTATTACGCGCGCAACTACGAAAATCGCAAGAGAGAATTGGGCAGCCTGGCGTAAGCGGCTTGGCGGCTTGCATATCCGGACAAAATTCTAGGAGCCGCTGGCCACCCGGTCGCGCCGGCTCCGTTCGATTTTGTCTGGGGGAATTCGATCATCTACTTGTCCGGTGCTGGCCTTGACGGCACTTCGCAGCTTGTCCACTGTGACCGAAATGTCGAAATGTTTTTCATAAAGATTGCGGCCGGCTGTCCCAATTTTCTGAATTGCGGAACGATCCGACAACAACTGTTCAACGACTTGGCAGATTGCTTCGGGTTCTGAATCGGCCAAGGCGACGGCACCGCTGCTTTTGAACAAGGGCTCTGTCAAATGTCCGGGGTTGGTGACGACGGGTACTCCCGAAGCAAGAGCGGCGGTAAGCGTGCCGCGGGCGCCCGCCGCGCCATCCGGATAAATCTGCAGAAGTACATCGCAAGCTTGCAGGTGCGGGCCCGCATCCACCGCAGCCAGCCGGCCGGTAGTGCTGATCTGCTGGGCGAGATGAGGGAAACGGCTGCGAATTTGTTCCACAAAAGCTTCGCCCGGCCCAATCAGCCGAAGCCGGATATCCGGATTCTCCAGCAAGATGGGCACGACCAGCTTGAGAAAGTTGCAAATATCGGGGGGGAAATTCGAGAATATGCCGACAGTCTTGAAATCGACGTGAGACTTCCCAATCCCCTTGTGGTAGGTCTTTCGAAGGCCTGAGAAGGGAACGTTGCTACAGATCCGCAGCAGTTCCACGTTGGCTCGGGGCGCTAGGCGGTTGAGAAGGCTGCGATAGGGTTCAATGGAAGTGAAAGATCTCTCGGCGCTGGCCAATACCATCCAAGCCATCAGCCTGTGCACGGCCGCTAGAAAATCGTGTTTCAGCGGCTGCTTGTTTTTAAAGGGATAGGCGACCTCATGGAACATTACGAACACGCGGCGGTGTCTTTGGCGAAGCAGCCAGATGCAGAACGCCAAATTCATAGCCTTCCAGCCATAACCGTGAGGAACATATTGAACCAGGATGGTTCCGTCAGTTCCGCCTTTTTTGAGGGCGCGGTCTAGAGCGAGCAGCCAGCGCGGCCCGAACCCCTTGGGCAAGCGATGGACGCGAACGCGGGGGAGCAAGGGCGCCTCGTCGTCGGTCTCCGGCGCCAGAACCTGGATTTCGTCTTGCGTTCCAGTGGTGAGAGCCTGCGCGAGCTGATACGTATAATCGCTCACTCCGCCCAACTGCGGAGGAAACTCTGCGGTGATGATATGCCACTTCATGCCCAGCGTCCTTGAGATGGTGAAAGCGAGTCCAGAGTAACACGCCAAGCGAGTGCGGGGCATTATGGAAGTACTGGTATCTTCGCGATTAGAGTACTAAAGCGAGGTCAGCGAACTAGCGGGAACGTTAGGACGAAACTGTAGCGATCGGAGCACTACTGTCTTCTCAAGCATTCGGCGATTTCCTTCTCGGAAATCGCGCCCTCGCGAATCACTTTCCACTCAGCTTCAGTGATGTCGACGGTGGTGGCGCCAGGTCCTGAAAAAGTGCCGGCATCCAGCACCAGGTCCACACGCCCGTCCATCATGCCGAAGACCTCGATGCCGCTGCGGCAGGTGGGCTGGCCGGAAATGTTGGCGCTGGTGGCGATCAAGGGTTGATCCAGCCAATCGAGCAGAGCCTGCGCAACGCGCGAGCGGGATTGGCGCAAGGCCAAACGTCCGGTATTGCCGGTCACTTTCAAGGGGACTTTGGCGGAAGCTGGAACGATGACGGTCAAGGGCCCGGGCCAGAAGTGGCGAGCCAGCAAATGGAACCGGGAGGACAGCTCCTTGGCGAGTTCTTCCGCCATGAAGGTCCCGCTGATCAGCATCGGAAGAGCGCGATGGATCTCGCGGCCCTTGGCGGCGAACACACGCCCGACAGCGTTCAGGTTCAGGGGATCGGCTACCAGGACGTACAGGGCTTCGGTGGGGATGGCGACCACGTCGCCGCGGCGCAAGTGTCCGGCGGCGCGCTCGATCGCTTCGGGCAGCGGATTACTTCCGTCGATCTCAATCAAGTCAGTTGCCAAAATTCAGTCCCGCGATCCGATCGCTTCGGCGACTTCGATCGCCATGGAATATCGTCCAAAAGGAGCGCTCAATTGCACGCCTGCCACCAGGCTGCGTGCACGCGCCACCATCTCCCGTCCAATCGCGACACCCTCCTGCCGCGCTTTTTCGGCATTGTCTGCCCGCAGCATGCGCTGCATGAACTGCTCCGGCACGGGCACGCGCAGCTCGTTCACCATAAACTCAGCGTTCCGGTAACTGGTAAGCGGCCAGACGCCGCAAATCACCGGCAGCCTGAATTGCTCGGTGCGTTTGAGGAAGTTCTCCAGCAAGTCCAAATCGAAGACCGGCTGCGTGACAACATATTCGGCGCCGGCTTGTGCCTTCCACTCCATCCGGCGGATTTCTTCGTCCATGTTCAAGGCGCCGGGATTGGCGCCCACGCCGATCAGCAGCGCGGTTTGCGATCCGATCGGATTTCCTCCGATATCCAGGCCGCGGTTTAGATTGTTCACGATGTTGGTGAGCCCAATGGCGTCGACGTCGAACACCGCGGTGGCATCCGGGTATGTCCCCATGCGCGGAGGATCGCCGGTAATGCAGATCAAGTTGCGGACGCCTACGGTATGGGCACCCAGCAGCTCCGATTGAATGCCCAGAATGTTTCGGTCGCGGCAGCAGAAATGCATCACAGCCTCGATGTGCGCCTGTTGCTGGATGAGTTGACAGGTTACCTGATTGCTCATTCGGGCGCTGGCACGCGGGCCGTCGGGAACGTTGATGCAATCGATGCCATGCGCCGCGCACAGTTTGGCGCCTTCGATCTCTTTGGAAGCGTCGACGCCGCGCGGCGGCAGGATCTCGATGAAGGCCACGAATTTCCCGGCTGCCAGCTTGGCTCCCAGCTTGCTTTTGGCGGCCATGGGGACATTGGCCAGGGCCTTAGCCTTCACGGCCGGTTCTTCCACCGTGATGCTGAGCTTCTTGGTCTGCGGCTGCAGCGAGCGGGCTTCCGATCGGATCAGCTTGATGTGCTCGGCGGTGGTGCCGCAGCAGCCGCCCACGATTTTCACGCCCGCCCACAGCATACGCCGCGCGTACTGCGCCATGTACTCGGGCGAGCACAGATAAATTTTGCGTCCCTCCACCACCGCGGGTAAGCCGGCGTTGGGCATGGCGCTCATGGGCTTGTGCGAAAACTGGAGCATGCGCTCGATGGTTTCGAGCGTGGCCTTAGGGCCGACCGAACAGTTGAGGCCGATCACATCGGCCGGCCATTCGTCCAGCTTGCGCGTAAAAACTTCGGGGGTGGCCCCATCGGGCATGTTTCCGGCGTCGTCGATGGTGACCTGCGCGACGATCACCATATCTTTGCCGGCCACTTCGCGAGCGGCGAAAATGGCTTCTCGAATCTCGTTGAGATCGGTGAATGTCTCGAGGATCAGCAGGTCGACGCCGGCCTCCAGCAACGCTTCAGCCTGCTCGCGGAAGGCCTGCTTTGCTTCGGCGAAGGACATGGCGCCCAGCGGCTCGATGCGGACGCCCAGAGGTCCTATGGCGCCAGCCACGAAGGCGGCGTCCCCGGCAGCTTCTCGTGCCAGCCGGACGCCCGCGCGGTTGATGTCGAGGAGTTTTTCGGACAGGCCGAAGGCCGCCAGGCGCGTGCGGGTCGCTCCGAAGGTGTTGGTCTCCAGAATCTCGGCACCCGCTTTGACGTACTCCTGATGCGTCTCTTTTACCAGTGCCGGCAGCGACAGATTCAACTCGTCGAAGCAGCGATTGATGAACACACCCTTCGAGTAGAGCACTGTCCCCATGGCACCGTCGGCCACCAGCACGCGACGCTGGAGTTGGTCGCGAAACTCCTTCGATCGGGACTGGCTCATGGGGGGTGAGATGGCGGTCATACTCGAAAGATGGCTAAGCCCGGTCTATAACTCGATAGCGGGTAAGATCACGCCGTCCCGGGGCAAGATAAAGTGAATGCTTGCTACAGTGTACCGCATCCGGGAAATCCCAACCAAGTTTAGTAAATTGTCAATTCGACTGGCGCGCCGGCGCCGCAACCGAGCAACTGGGCGGCCGAGCCTTGATTCGTTGCTACTTCGAGATAGCCGGAACTCCCCACCAGCGCGCACAGCTCGTCCGGTTCGCAATCGGTGAACGTGAGGGCCAGCCGCTTGATGGTTTGCAATCCGACGGTCAATTCGAACGCGCGTGTTTTCAACTGCGGAAACTGGTCAATGTGCAAATTGGTGATAAGGTTGCCGAAGCGGTCGACTTTCAGCACGCAGCCGGTCCAGCTCCGGTCGGCGTTATGGCTGGGCTTGTCAAAGTCCAGACGCAAGTAGTCGCGGATAAGCGGTCCAAAGCGCGCGGGTGCGATCCCAGCGGCTAAGTGTGCGGCTGCCGGCGCGAACACGTCCCGGCCGTGAAAGGTCCGGCTAAGCGGCTTCAGGAAATAGCGCTCATTGGTGATGTGACGCGCTTTGACGATGTGATCCGCATGGGCTTCGCGCGTGAAGATCATGGAGAGCACGCCGTTGTCGGGAGCGATGAAGAACTGGCCGGCCATTTCGGCGAGTAGCGGGCGACGGGTCGAGCCAACGCCCGGATCAACCACTACGACGTGGATGGTTTTCTTGGGGAAAAACCGGTAAGCCTGCGCGATGGTAAAGCCGCCATCGGAGATGTCGAAGGGGCGAATTTCGTGCGTGATGTCGACGATCTCGGCGGCGGGTTGGATCGACAGAATCACGCCCCTCATGGTTCCGGCGAAGTGATCCGAAGTTCCGAAGTCGGTAGTGAGCGTGATGATACGGCGCGGCATGCTGCTACCGATTGTAGTCGGTGGCTAATGCTGTTGCGCCTGCCGTGATGAGGCCGAGGCTACATTTCGCTTAGCGCGGCCACCAATGCGCCTCGCGCGGTGGATTGCATCGGGTTGACGCCCAGCCGCACCTCGGAGATCGCCACCGGCAGCTCGGCTTCGCGCAGGGTCTTTTCGAATCGATCGCGGAAGCCGGGGGCCAGGACGCTCCCGCCGCTCAACACCAGCGGAATGGGCCGGTTCAGTTTGGGCATATTTTGCACGCTGGCGCAGGTGTCGCGCAAAGCCGCCACCAGCGCCTGAATCATGTCTTCGTAATAGGCGCTGAGTGCCTGATGGATTTTGTTGGTGAAGAGGCCGTTAAAATGGAAGGATTCCTCTTTGATGCTGCGGATGCGCGTGGCCGGCTCGCCGCGGAGTTTGGCGACACTGGAGTCGATGTAGTCCCCGGCTTTGGCGATGCTGAAGCTGAACACGGGGACGGACAAGTAGGCGAGGCAGACGTTGCACAACCCGCCTCCGCAACTGATGCCGATGCCGGTATAGTTGGAATTCTCCATCTCGCCATAGACCACCGCCAGACCTTCGGAAATGCTGCGCGACTCGTACCCGAGTTCGTTGAGCATGGCGGTCAGTTGCGACTCATGCGAGCGCACCTCTTCGTCGGCGCCCAGCGGGGCGGCAGGAACGCTGAAGCATAGCCGGCGGCCATGGCCTTTGTCTTCCCGCGTAAGGAGCTTTACGATTTCGCGCACCAGCGACAGACTTGTTCCCTCTTCCGTATTGAGAACGCCACGCAGCATGGGCCGGCGGGTCTCCTTGTGGAACAGATTGGCGAAGCGCTCCGATTCGTCGCCGTACACGATAATTTCCGAGTCCTGGGTGAGATGAGGGATGCGTTCCTTCTTGAGCACGCTTTCGGTCAGCTTGGAAAAGGGAATGGTGACGAAGGCGTTCAGTTGGGTCTCACAGTTAACTTCTTTGTCTTGCCTTTGGGCGGCGACGATGCGGCTCGTGCCGACGTCCAGGCCGATGGCGGAGGTTGTATCCGAATAACCGTTGGGCATTTGTTGCTCTCCTCGCAGGGAATATTCCTATACCCCACAAGTGGGAGCAGGGGAGCAACGTTCTCATAAAAAAGAGACGTGGCATTAATTCGTCGGTCTGAAAGCAATATCAGACTAAATTTCGTGATAATATTGACCTACTCCTCCCACGGAGGCGTTTAGTATGTTCAAACGAATGTTACAAACTGCTACAGCGCAAGGCCCCGTCCGGGCTTCTGCTGGAGCAACGCCTGCGACGCACGCGGAAGCATCTACACCCACTATGAGCGACCTGCCTAGGACGGAATCCTCCCCTGACAGCGGCGCCTCGAGGCTGCTAAACTTCGATGATATTTACCGCCGGTCGACCTTCAAGTCCAACAACAAAATGGCCGAATGGAACATTTTAAAAATCGCGGACATGTTGAACAGCGAACATTTGCGCGGCCTATCGCCGGCCGCCAAGCACAGCGCGCTGTTGATGGCGCTCGAGGCGGCCGGCGTGGCCGTCGAGGACATGCTGCAGGATGCAGTACAGCGGCAGCGTGTCTTGAACGAATTTGAGGAAAGCCAGCTGCGGCGCCTGCAGGAGATCGAGGCCTTAAAGCAGCGGGAAAACGAGCGCCTTAACGGGGAAATGGAATCGCTGTGTTCCAAATACCGTTCGAGAATCGCCGCCGCCGTTGAAGAAATCGAGCGGGAACACCAGTCCTTCCGGGATTGGCAAGAACGCAAGGAGCGCGAACAACGCCGCATCGCGGAGGCTGCGTCGGCCTGTGTTTCGAGCGAACCGGGATCGTCGTCCAGCGACGTCAGTGTGACGCGCCTGCTGGAGAAGAACGCGAACGCGGGCCGGTTCCGCGAGACGGCATAAAGGCCGCTCTCTAGTAATTTTTGATTGTTGACATGGCCGATCAGCCGGGCGATGTACGGGGTCGTGGTCTGCCCGGCTTATGGTTGGCCTGAGGCGCCCCCGCGCCGCTGTGTGGCAACGGCTTCGCGGTATCGTTCCAGTAATGTTCGACGGTAAGTCTCCAGCGAGAGGTTTCGCGCTGCTGCTTCCCGCTGGGCGATTTCCTGGGCAGCGTCCACGGCTTGTTCCAGCGGAGCACCGCCCGCTTGGATCAAACCCGCATCGGCCTCAAAGCCGAAAAGCGCCACGCTCGGAAGCGGATGCTGGTAGTTGTCAGTAAGGCCGAGCTCGGCGAACGGCAGATTAGCGGCCCAATCGGTGTGATAGCCGGCCCGGCCGTTACTGGGGTTCACCGAGACCTGGGCGTGAGCGACGCAGTTGCCAGCTGGAATCGCATAACGCGCGCGCAGCATTTCCACCAGAATTCGCCCGGCGTGGATCTGCGCCGGATTCACTGGAAGCTCGCGTCCGTCCGGGCTGCTGCGCGCCTCAAAGGCCACACCCAGGAAGCTCTGGTTCAGATTTAGGTAGGCCCAGTCGTTATCGGCCCAGATGGAATTGCCGGCATGATTGGCATAGTCGGACTCCTCCACCACGCGAAACACGCGGCCGAAGCGATCGATCACGAAATGATACGATCTCTGGCGGCTTACGTACTCGAGCAGCCCTTCGCCCTCGCGGCGCAGTGTGCGATTCTGGTCCTCGGCGAACGGGGCCAGATGGCTTTCGGTGGTGTGGAACACGATGCCGGCCGGCTTAGAGCGCCATTCCCCGGACAGCGCGCTGCTTGGCCGAGCGCGTGCAAACGCCAGGTACCTACGGGGGGCCGTGGAGGCAGCGAACTGGTTTTCGACTCTCAGGCCATTGCTGTACAGATCACTTTGTTTGCTGGACTCGACCAGCCACACACGGGGCAGGGAACTTGCGCTCGCGGAGGGCGAAGCGGCCTGGTGTCTGGTGTAGCGCGGCTGGCCGGTGGTGCGAGCAACGGGCGAGGTGGACCAGGGGTGCAGCATCACTGCGCCCGCCAGGGCCAGGCCAAAAGTGATAGCCGGCGCCGGTACGTGCCGGAACGCGGTCCTAGTTTTAGTGTGCGGCGACGAGCCTGCTGTCTTGCCTTGTAGGAATTGTAAACGTGCGACGGGATCTCGCAACCGGCCCGCTCGCCATTCCAGCAGGCGCAAGGTCAACCCACGGAGCGTATTCGGACGTACTCCCACGAATGCATAGTGGAAGGCAGGATAGAAGCTTCTCAGGCGGATAAGGCCGGATTTAAACGTTGGTGACCGCGCTGTAATGGAAGCGCCATCAAGGAATAACTCGGGCGTGCGACAAAAGAACACGATGCCGGAAATCGAGCGCCGCTCCAAGCGGCGTTACCCACTCCAGCTACCGATTCGCTACCGGACCACAAGCGCGAGGCTATCGGTCTCAGGGGGCGGCCAAACCTTGAACATCAGCAGCGCCGGTCTACTCATCGCGTCTCCGCAAGGCGTGCAGGCAGGGCTGCGGCTCCGGCTTCACGTCGACTGGCCTTGGCTGTTGGACGGTACGACGCCGCTTCAGCTGGTCGCTGAAAGCCGCGTGGTTCGAGCCAACGCATCCCAATTCGCGGTGGAGCTGGAACGGTATCAATTCCGAACCAGCAAACGCCAGTCCGCGCCGGTCGATCCGCTGATTTGGGCGGTTACGGCATGACGCCGCGGGAGTCAACGCGAATTCAGGACGGAATTTAGCGAACCTTGCCGGTAGCCTTCCAGATCGATGGTGACGTAATGAAAGCCAAGGGGCTTGAAAATCGCGACGAACGCTCGGGCCATCTCGGGCGTTAAGGCGCGCGCGAGTTCATCGGGGGCCACTTCGATCCGCGCCAGCTCGCCGTGAAAGCGCACGCGAAACTGCCGGAACCCCAGCGAGCGAATCGCTTCCTCGCCGCGCTCGACGGTCTGGACGGTCTCGGGCGTGACCGGAGTGCCATAAGGAACACGGGAGCTCAGGCAGGCCGAAGCGGGCCGGTCCCACGTGGATAGCCCGGCCAGCCGGGACAACTCACGAATCTCGGCCTTGGTCAAACCCGCGTCGACAAGAGGGGCCTTGACCTGATGCAGCTTCGCGGCGCGCTGGCCGGGCCGATAGTCGCCCAGGTCGTCCAGGTTGACGCCATACACGATGTGCTGGATGCCGCGCTCGCGCGCCAGCGCGTCCAGGCAGGTAAACAGCTCATCCTTGCAATGGAAGCAGCGGTTGGGATCGTTCTTGACGTAATCCGGATTGTCGAACTCGTGCGTTCGGATGTACTCGTGCCGGATGCCACACTCGCGGGCGAAAGCCTCCGCAGCGCGCTTGTGCGATTCCGGAATGGAAGCCGAATCGGCGGTGATGGCGACGGCGCCGTCGCCGAGCGTGTGCTGTGCTGCCCAAGCCAGATACGCCGAATCGGTGCCGCCGGAGTATGCGACGATCACGCGCCGCATGCCCGCCAACTGGTCGAAGAGCTTCCGCTCTTTCACCGCCAGCATGGCGGCGTCCAGCTTGGAGCCAGCTTCCAGATTCACCAGTCCCATAGTTTCAGTATATCCGTGAGGCTCAGAAGCGTAAAAACATCTCTTGTCATCAATGTTTTTTCCACAAGTCACCAAATTGTAACTGGATGAAGGCTACAAGGGGACATGAAGTGCGATTTGCACGTCCACACACGCCACTCCGGCATGTGCAACCTCCCCCTGTTGAATCGCGTTTGCCGCGAGTGTTACAACGAACCGCAAGCGGTTTACGAGACGCTGAAGCGGCGCGGCATGGATCTGGTTACGGTCACGGATCACGATTCCATCGGCGCCGCGGAGTGGCTGCGGCGCTATCCGGATTTCTTTCTAAGCGAAGAAGTCACGTGCATCACTCCCAGCGGCACCGAGATCCACGTGGGCGTGTATGGCATGGAGGAACGGCATCACATCGAGCTGCAGCGCCGCCGCAAGGACGTTCCCGCCCTGGCCGCTTATCTGCGCGAGCAGCGGCTCTTCTTCAGCATCAACCACGTTTTCTCCAGCCTTACCGGGCGGCGCACGGCGCGGGATTTCCAGCTCTTTGAGGAAGAATTTCCGGCCGTTGAAACATTGAACGGACAAATCCCGCGATCGAACAATGTTTCGGCGAGCCGGCTGGCGCGGGACTGGCGGAAGGCTGCCGTGGGCGGCAGCGACGCCCACACACTGGAATCGCTGGGCAGCACCTACACCGAGATCCCGGCGGCTGCTAGTATGCAGGATTTTCTGCGCGGGTTGCGCCACGGCCGCGGGCAAGTGCAGGGAGCTTCGGGCAACTATGCTAAGCTGACGCGCGCCATTGTCGAGATCGGTACGCGATTGGTGGACGAGCACAAGTGGGCGATTGCGCTGGCGCCGCTGCTATTGCTGGTGCCGGCGGTGACTCTGGCCAATCACCTGACCGAGCTGGTGTTCGCTTCCAAATGGTCGCGGCACCTGGCCGCGGAACGGTACCGGATTCGGGTTGCCGATCCGTTATTGGAAGCCCTGGATGCGGGAGAATAACGCGCCGGCTACTCGCTCTTGGACTTGTCGCTCGCAGCCGGTTTTGATTCGGCCGGTTTCGATTCGCCCGTTTTGCTCTCTGCCTTGCTGCTGTCGGCCGCAGGCTTGCTTTCCGATTCGCTCTTGGCCGATCCGTTTCCACTCTTGCCCGCGTAGTCCGTCACATACCAGCCCGAGCCTTTGAACTGCAGCGCGGACGTCGAGATCAAACGTTCTAGCGTCCCGCCGCATTGATCGTGAACGTGCAGCGGCTCATCGGAGAATTTTTGAATCACTTCGAATACAGTGCCGCACTTATCGCACTTGTATTCATAAAGCGGCATGTCGAGGCCTACTGCTGTTGCTGCGGGTGCGGGACGTTCAGCGGAGTAAGAGCCGGGGCACGACTGGAATCACCGGATTGCGCCTCCGGTGCGGCTGCCACGTCGCTCTTGCCCTTGGTGATTACTTCGATAGCCTTCTTCAACAGCAGATCCTCTTTGGGCTGCTGCGGCTCGCCTCCGATGGGGTTGCCATCATCATCCACCGTAGGGGCTTCCGCCTCCACCACCGGAACCGACGGCGAGACGCCCGTATCCTGGATGGCCTTGCCGCTAGGGGAATAGAATTTCGCGGTCGACAGGATCACCGCCGACCCGTCGTCCATGGTGATGGTCTTGCGAATGGACGCATCGCCGTAGGTCTTCTCGCCAACCACATCCGCGCGCTTGTCGTCGAGCAGCGCCGCCGCGGCGATTTCCGCGCCGTCGGCCGTGCCGCGATTGACCACCACGACCAGAGGCAGATGGTTCACCGCGGTGCCGTCCGCTGTAATGTCGGCGCGCGGCGACTTCTGGCCCTGCGTGTAAGTAATCTCCTGGCCCTTATCCAGGAACAATTCCGCGACCTTCTCGCCTTGCTCCGGGCCGCCGGTGGCGCAATGCCGCAGGTCCAACACCAGTTTCTTGGCGCCTTGCCTCTGCAAATCCTGAATTTTCGCGGCGACCTCCTGCGCGTTGCGGCCTTCCAGGCTTTCCACCTGAATCAGCCCCACCTGGTCGTCCATCAGCTTGGCAGTGACGGCGGGATAATCGACCACGGCGCGCGTGAGGGTGAGCTTTTGCGGCTCGGGCTGCCGGAATCGCAGCACGCCAACTTCGACCGTAGTGCCGGGATCGCCTTCCAGCAGAAGTTCGGCGAAAGCCAGCGGCATATCTCGCGTGGCCACGCCGTTGATCGTTTCCAGAACATCCGTAGTAGTCAATCCGGCCTTGGCCGCGGGCGAGCCGGGAATGGCGTCGACGATGCCCACATAGCCGAATTTCTTGGACAGAATCAGCCCCACGCTGGCCTTATGCTGGCCCTTGCTCGCCTGCCACTGCTTGTACTGATCGGCGTTCAAGTAGCTGGCATAGGGGTCGATGGATTCCAGCAAGCCGTTCACGGCGCCAAGCGTGACGCTCTTCATGTCGGGCTCTTCGACATAATCGCTCTTGATGCGCGAGAGCACTTCGGTATAAACCGCCAGATGCCGGTACGTGTCCTCGGGGGAGGCGCTTTTGCCGCGCATGGCTCCGAACAGGAGCACGAAAACGAGGCAAGTGGAAGTGGAAGCTACAAAAATTTTGATACGGCTGGTCATATATGCCCGCAGGCTGTCTAAGCCCAGTATACCGTGGCCCAGGCGCAGCCGTCTGGCTCAGGTGCCGTGCAGCACGCATCGCTTCCGCCGGCCGGCAAGATATACACTGTGGTGTGACAGGAGAAAACAATTATGGCGGACGATATCAGAGATCAAAAGAAAAATGAGGATGCATCCAGGCGCGACTTTGTGACCGGGTTCGTGGCGGCTGGACTCGCCTCGGCCGGTTCAGTTTCGGGAGCAGGAATGCCGGTAAAGATGACTGATGTTGAGATTAAAACGCCGGACGGAATTTGCGACGCAGCGTTCATTCATCCGACCAGCGGCTCTCATCCGGGCGTAATCATCTGGCCCGATGCATTCGGACTGCGCCCCTCTTTCCGTGAGATCGGCAAACGGATCGCCTCGGAAGGATATTCGGTTCTGGTTCCGAACCCCTTCTACCGCGTGTCGAAGTCGCCCCAATACGAGGATGCCTCGAACTTCAGCTTCTCCAGCCAGGCCGACCGGGCAAAATTGCAGCCGCTAATGAACTCCATCGGTGCGGCGGGAGCGTGCGAAAAAGATGCGGTTGCCTTCGTTGAGTTTCTGGACAAGCAGAAGCAGGTCAACAAATCGAAGAAGATCGGCACGCAGGGCTACTGCATGGGTGGCCCGCTGGTCGTAAGAACCTGCGCGGCAGTGCCGGATCGGCTGGGCGCCGGCGGTTCGTTCCACGGTGGCGGACTGGTGACCGACAAGCCGGATAGCCCACATCTTCTGGCGTCGAAAATCAACGCCCATATGTATTTCGGAATTGCGGCCAATGACGATGAGCGTCAGCCGGATGCCAAAGACAAACTAAGAGAAGCGTTTGGTCCGAAAGCGGAGATCGAAGTATATTCCGCCTCGCTGCACGGCTGGTGCGTTCCGGACATGCCGAAGCAGGACGGCAAGCCAATCTACAACAAACCCGACGCCGAGCGCGCCTGGGCGAAGCTGGTCGCGCTGTACAAGACCAATCTGGCCTGAGATCGCGGCGAGTTTACGCAGTCCGCACGGGCTCCGGCGCCAGGCTGTCGACGCGCCGTAGGGAGGGGAACAGCCAGCCCCAGAGCAGCACGATAGCGATCGTGCCTAAGCCGCCCAACACCACGGCGGGAACCGTGCCAAACCATTGCGCGGTAATGCCGGACTCGAACTGACCGACTTCGTTGGAGGCGCCGATGAACAACATGTTCACGGCGCTTACCCGGCCGCGCATCGCATCCGGCGTGGTGAGCTGCACCAGGGTGTGCCGGACGATGACGCTCACCATGTCGCAAGCACCCAGCAAGGCCAGGGCGAGCATCGACACCGCCAGACTGCGCGAGAGGCCGAACACGACGGTGAAAAGTCCGAAGCCGAACACACAAGCGAACAGCGTAACGCCGGCGCGCCGCCGCAGCGGGCGATGAGCCAGTGCCAGCGCCATCAGGACCGCGCCAGCGCCGGGAGCGCTGCGCAGAAAGCCCAAACCGTAAGTGCCCGCGTTCAAGATGTCGCGCGCGTAGACCGGCAGCAGCGCCACCGCCCCGCCCAGCAGCACCGCGAACAGGTCCAGCGAAATGCTGCCCAGGACCAGCTTGTTCTGCCAGATGTAACGGAGGCCCTCGAACACCAGCGTCGCGGTTGCCGCCCGGCGCGGACGGGCGGCCGATTGCAAGCGAACCTTCAACACCAGAAACAGGGCCGTCAGATAACCGGTGGCGGCGCAGCAAAACACCGGCACGGGGCTGCGGGCCAGGCCATAAACCACGCCGCCGGCGGTGGGGCCTAACACGATGGCCACCTGAAAAATCGAAGAACTCCACGTCACCGCGTTCGGAAAATGCTCTTCGGTTACCAGCAACGGCAGAAAGGCCTGCCCGGCCGGGCCGTTGAACGCGCGAACCACGCCGTTTCCAAGCAGGACCGCATAGATCGGCCAGACTGAGGCGAAGCCGTGCAGAGCCAGCGCGAGCAAGAGCAAAGAACAAATCGAAAACGCTCCGTAGCAAATGGAGATGATGCGCTGCCGAGCGAAACGGTCGGCGGCATGCCCGGCCACCAGGAACAGCAGAACGCCGGGGGCGAACTGCGCCAGCCCAACCAACCCAAGATCGAGCGGGCGATGCGTTAGCGCGTAGATCTGCCAGGCCACCGCTACGGCCTGCATCTCGGTGGAGAGCACGGTCAGGAACCGGGCAGTCATGTAATAGCGGAAGTTGGGATAGTGGAAAGCGGCTCGGGCAGGCGGCCCGGAATTGCGCTGCACTCCTTACTCCGGGCCAAAAATGGAAAGAATGTGGCCATCTGGATCGCGGAAATCGGCGCCCCAATTGCCAGGCGAAATCACCCGGGGTTCGCTAGAAAACTGGACGCCCTGATTCCGCAGCGCCTCGTAAGCCGCCCGGACATGTTCGACTGAGAATACGACCTCAACCGCTCCGGCTCCCTTTCCGGTGGCTTGCGCGAGACCCTGACTGAGCGCCAGCGTCAGGCCGCCGCCATCGAAAAACGCGAAGCCCTCAAATTGCGCGGTCAGCTTCAGGCCGAGCTGATCGCGATAGAACGCGATGGACTTCGCGGAGTCAGTGACGCCGAGCATTACCAAGCCAATCTTCGATAAACGGAATTGATCTGCCATGGGTGCTCAGATGTCGTAATACAGCGCGAACTCGTACGGATGTGGCCGCAAGCGGATGGCGTCCGCTTCGCTGCGGCGTTTGTAATTGATGAACGTCTCGATCAGTTCTTCGGTGAACACATCGCCCTTCAACAAAAACGCGTGATCCTCTTCTAAGCATGCCAAGGCCTCCTCGAGCGATGCGGGCATGGACGGGATGTTTTTCATCTCCTCGGCACACAGATCGTAGATGTCTTTATCGAGCGGCTCGCCGGGATCCATTTTGTTGATGACCCCATCGATTCCAGCCATCAGCATCGCAGCAAACGCCAGGTATGGATTGGACGACGGATCGGGCGGGCGGAACTCGGCGCGCTTGGCTTTAGGACTGGCCGAGTACATCGGAATGCGCACTGCGGCCGACCGGTTGCGCCGCGAATAGGCCAGGTTAACCGGAGCCTCGTATCCCGGCACCAGGCGCTTATAGCTGTTGGTGGTGGGCGCGATGATGGCCGACAACGCGCGCGCGTGTTTGAGCAAGCCGCCGATGTACCACAGCGCGAGCTGGCTCAAGCCCGCATAACCGTCGCCGGCGAACAGCGGTTTCCCATCTTTCCACAAGCTCTGATGCGTGTGCATCCCGCTGCCGTTGTCGCCATACAGCGGCTTGGGCATGAAGGTGACGCTCTTGCCGTATTGATAGGCGACGTTGCGGATGACGTATTTGTACAGCATCATGTTGTCGGCCGATTTCACCAGCGTGTTGAAACGCTGGTCGATTTCGCACTGCCCGCCGGTGGCCACTTCGTGGTGATGGCATTCGATGTCCAGGCCGCAGCGGATCATGGTTTCCACCATCTCGGCGCGCAAGTCCTGATAGTGATCGGTGGGCGGCACCGGAAAATAGCCTTCCTTGTAGCGCGGCCGGTAGCCGAGATTGTGGTCGTCGCGGCCGGAGTTCCAGCGTCCTTCCTCGGCGTCGATGAAGTAATAGCCGGAGTGCTGGTTCTGATCGAAGCGGACATTGTCGAAGATAAAAAACTCCGCTTCGGCGCCAAAATACGCGGTGTCGCCGATGCCGCTATTTTTCAGATGATTCTCCGCTTTGCGCGCGATCCAGCGCGGGTCGCGCTCGTAGTGCTGCCGCGTGATGGGATCGATCACGTCGCTGGTCATCACCAGCGTGCGTATTTCTCCGAACGGGTCGATGTACGCTGTAGAGGCATCCGGGATGAGCAGCATGTCGCTCTCATTGATGGCGGCCCAGCCGCGAATACTGGAGCCGTCGATTCCGAAGCCTTCCTCAAAGGAATCCTCGGTGAGCTGGCTGATGGGGTAAGAAACGTGCTGCTGCAAGCCTGGCAGATCGGTGAAGCGCAGGTCCATCTGCTGCACTTCTTTCTTTTTTGTAAATTCCAAGACTTCCTTGGGATTCATCTGACCTCCATGGGTTCAGGAGCAACCCGGTAGCATATCACGCGCACCGGCGCGAGTGGCCGACATGGCACCGGCGACGTTACAGCGAACGTAGTTACCTGATGATACTTGACGTTCTTGACCCTTCCGCATAAGATTGCTGGGGGAAAGATAACCAGTCGGTCCGCGCTGCTCTTCGCAGTGAGGCGGACCGGGACGATCTTCCGCAACTATTAATGGACATGAAAACCTTGCTTCGAATTCCTTGCACCAACAGAGTGATACCGGCCATCCTGATTCTGCTTTGCGCCATCGCGACTTGGACGCCGCTGTTTGCCGGCACAACGGCTCCCGGCGCACCGGCCCCCACCGCTACGGTTTTATACGATGCTCTCAACGGCGAAACTCAGGGAGCCGATTACGTTTTCGGGGACGGGCCGCTCTACGTTTCGTTTTCCACGGGCTCGTCGCCGGTGGCACTCTCCGACGTCATGGCGAAGCTCACAGCCGCTCAAGGCGGCGCATCGGGGTCGATTACAGTCGGACTTTACAGTGATGCAGCGACCAGACCCGGCAACCTGCTCGTACAAATTGGAACTCTGGCTGACAGCATGGTCTCGCCGTCTAGCTACGCCAATTTCGATTTTCCGGTCAGCCCGGTGTACCAGCTAAAGGCGAACACTCGATACTGGATTGGCTTCATCAGCGTGAACCAAACAGTGATCCATCTGGCTTGGACTGACGACTTGAGCGGGACGGGAGTGGGGACGGAATACCTCTTTTTTCAAGGATCAGTTCGTTCAAACGCCCACGACCAGGCGGCATATCAACTGCGAATTACGGGCACGGCCATTACCGTGGGCGCGCCTACCTCGATCACGGCCGTTTCCGGCAATAACCAAACCGGCGTGGTGGGGACGGCTTTAGCTGCGCCGCTCGTCGTCGCGGTCACGGACGCGAATAAGAATCCAATCCCTGGGGTTTTGGTCACCTTTAATGGGACTAATGCAACCGTGAATCCTCCATCGGCCCAAACCGATTCCAGCGGTCAGGCTTCGACTCAGGTGACGCTCGGCAATACGCCCGGTCCGGCCACCGTTACGGCAAATGTCACTGGTTTGACTTCAATCAGTTTCAGTGCAACCGTGACCCCCGGTACGCTGCCGCTCATAACCAGCGTAGAAAACGCCGCCAGCAGCAACGCTCCCGGCTTACCCAACGCCGCGATCGCGCAAGGCGCGATTTTCAATATGTACGGTTTCAACATGGGGCCGTCAACGCTAGTGGTGTCTTCCAATCCCTTCCAGTCCACCAATCTGAGCGGCACCTCGGCCAGCGTCACGATTAACGGCCAGAAGGTAGACGTCCTGATGTATTACACGTCCGACAAACAGGTATCGGGCTTGCTGCCTTCGAACACGCCGGTGGGGACCGGAACGATCACGGTCACTTACAACGGCAATGCCGGAATGCCGGCGCCCATCACCGTAGTCCAAAGCAATCTGGGCATCTTCACCATCACGCAGGACGGGGCCGGCGTCGGTATCGTGACCTTCCCCGACTACAGCCTGGTCTCCGATCTTCCGGCTACAAACTGCGGCGGACCCTTTACCACTTGCGGCGCAGCCAATCCGGGCGACGTGTTGACCTTGTGGGCCACCGGCCTGGGACCAGTGAGCGCGCCGGATCAATCCGGCCCGCAGCCCGGCAATATGCCGAACATTCCGCTATCGCTGTGGGTGGGCGGGGTGCAAGCCACGGTCAATTATCAAGGACGCTCCGGCTGCTGCATCGGCGAGGATGAGATTTTTTTCACCGTACCGGCTAATGCACCGACCGGTTGCGCCGTGCCGTTGTTAGTGCAAATCGGCAACCAGATCAGCAATAACGTTGTCATACCAGTGGCGAGTGGAAGCCGTACCTGTACTCCCACGCAATCGAATCTGGCCGGCAATGTCTTTCAGCAGTTGACCACCAGCAGCAGTGCGTTGGGCTTCGGAGATCTCGTGCTCCGGCGCCAGGCGGCCAATTGCGGCACACCGCCGTGCCAGCCTCCTTACCAGGATCAGGCCAAGGCGGACTTCGCCTCGATCACCATTCCGGCCGCCGATCAGCCTTTCGTCATCTCATATCTGGACGTGCCGCCCGTCGGCACGTGCGTTGTCCAAAACAAAGCCAATCCGGTGACGCCCTACACGATAGCGGGTGGCCTGGATGCTGGAGCCATCACGCTCGCCGGCCCGAAAGGCAGCATGCCTCTAACCGAGACGGCGGGGACAGCCGGCAGCCCGACCACGTATCTGGCCAACTTGGGGCCCGGTAATTATCTGGCGGCGGGCAATTATACGTTCAGTTCAACTGGCAAAGATCTGCCGGCCTTCAACGTGCCAGTCACGATTCCGGCACTGCCGGCCTGGACGAATCAACCCTCCGGTACGATCGATCGCTCCAGCCCGTTGAACATTACCTGGACTGCAGGCGCGTCAAATACGTACGTCCAGATTCAGGGATCGAGCTACACCGACAATACCGGCACGATTGGCGCAACATTTAGCTGCATCGCGGACGCGAACGCGCTCAGTTTCGCCGTTCCAGTCAATATCCTCGAGCAGTTGCCAGCCGGTCCCGGGACGTTGTTTTTCATTACCGGGTTGTTCCCGGCAAACTTTTCGGTATCTGGCCTGACTTACGGCAGCGTTCAGAGTTATTTCCAAAGCGCGGATTACGTGACTTACAAGTAGTTTTCCGCGCCAGCCTTACAGGTCCTTGACGCGCAACTGGATGTCGGCGCCGTCCCAGGCGGCGTCGAATTCACGCTGAACCCATTTGGCCGCATCGGTTTTCTTCTGCGCCTTCAGGCTTTCCAGCAAGCCGAACAGCATGCGCCCGTTATTGGGGCTGCGTCTGAGGCCTTCGCGAAACACCGTCTCGGCGCCTGGAGCGTCGCCAGATGCGAGCAGCGCCCCGCCGAGCGATTCACGGACCGGATAATACCAGGCTGGCGGCTCGTCATAGACCAGCCCATCCTGGAGCGCGACGGCGCGTTTCCACTTGAGCACCGCGCCGGCCGGTGAGGAATCCAGACGCGCATCCAACACCACCGATGCCAGGTCCATCACGTCCCCAAAATGGTTGGTGTCCCATTGCATTTTGCGATCCAGGGTCTTGCGGACTCTTTCGAATTCGGCCTGCTCCTTGCGCGCCTCGCTGGTTTGGCCCTTACTTGCCAGGGCGATGCCGCGCACCAAGTGCCATACCGCCAGCGAGGGCGGGGCTTGAGGCTGGGGAGCTCGCAGCACGTCGTCCCATAGATTGGCGCGCAGCTCGTTAAGGATCAGCCAGGTGTTCATCACTTCCGCCATTTCCGGCATTGCGCCCGCGTGTCCTTTGATCGCCGCCGACATCTGCTGCGCGGCCTTTCTGGCTTCCGCCGCGTGGCCCTGCATCCCGTGTCCATAGACCAGGAACTGCATGTTGTGGAGATAGTACATACCGTAACCGCCCATGATTCCTTCCTGCGCGATGTACTTTTCGTCGACTTGGACGGCGCGCTCGTTCACCGCGATGGCGTTGTTGAAATCGCCGATGGCGAGCCAGATGTGACCCGGCATGTGGACCATATGGCCGGCCGCGGGCACGATGCCCATCAGCCGTTGCGCGCTCGGCACCGCGCGCTCAGGTGTGGGCGACGATTCCACCGCGTGGATGTACAGATGATTCGCCCCGGGATGCTGCGGATAGCGCCGCATCACTCCTTCTAGAAGGCGCTCGGCTTCCGCGACGCCGGGACCCGGCTTGCCGTCCACACCGTACCAATGCCAGCGTACGGGGATCATCAAGGCTTCGGCATACAGCGTCTGCGCGTCGGGATCGTCCGGGAGGCGCGCTGCCAGCTCGTGCATGGCGCGGATATATTTGGATGGATCGGCATAGTCCGGGCAGCGCGCTTGAGCCGCCTCCAGCCAGGCCCGGTCGGCCGATCCGGCACTGGCCAGTTTCAGTCCTTTCTCCACCGCCGCGCAGGATTCCTTGATCTGCACGTCCGGATCGCCATCCATGTTGATGTAGGGGCCCAGCGCCATCGCCATGCCCCAGTAATTCATAGCCGCGCGCGGGTCCAGCTCCGAGGCTCTGCTAAACGCGCGCAGAGACTCATGCTTGTTGAAGCTGTAGACCATCGTGAGTCCCTGATCGAAAAACTTCTGTGCCTCCGGGTTGCTGGTCGCGATGGGGTGATGCCAGCTCCCAAAGCCGGCCAGCAAGGCAACCGGCTTCTCGGAACCGGCTGCCTGATGATGCTGCCCCATCGCGAGCGCCGCGCCAAACAGCAGGAACAACGCAAATCGAAGTTGAGACACGGTCATGATCTTCTCCACATTGCGAGGCATGTCAAAAGTCTACTGTAATCCTCGTCGCCGCAATCGTGCCGCCGAATTGGGTCAGATGATTGCCATCCAGATCGTACACATCAATGGTGTAGGTGCCGCTGTAGGTGTTGCCTCCCCGCCCCATGCTCACCAGCTCGCGGATGATCGCGGTGCCGTTCACATTGCCGCTCGCATCGAAGGTCCAAGACGGGTGCTTGAGTTTATAGGTGGACAGGGCCGACTTGATGTATACGCCCAGGCACACGTTTCCGGTTTGAGGAGGCGGATCGTCATTTAGGACCTCGGTGCCATCACTGCTCCACTGATCGAAGCCCTCATCCACCACCTGGCCGCCGGAAGTAAATGTGGTCTTCCACAGACCGACGATGGATGGATCCGCGCTGTTGTTTTGCCGGTCCGGGGTGGCCGTAGCGGCTGCTGAGGCGGAAGTGTCCGTATCCTTGATAACGGAGGCGGCCGACATGGCGGCAGGCATGGTCGCGACGGCCAGCCTGGGTATGACACTAAATTGGTTGGCTGTGATGCCGCAGTCCGCCTGCGCGCGTCCGGCCATTGCCAGGCAGACCACCGCGACTGCCGCGGCCAGCCTGCCTTGATTCTGTAATGTAATCTTATTCACGAGTGATTCTCCTTGTTGCGACGGCTCTCAGTTGGCGCCGCATGGGAGCAAACTTACAGCGGCCAGCTTGGGGCTTCAAGCGAAACCCTACGCAATACATGGGATTTCGCTCTTTTTCGCGCCTGACGCGGTATACTGGCCTCTCAGGAAACCTGATGTCCGAACCGGTTCCAATTGATCGCCGGTCGCCGCCCGAAGTCGACCGGTTGGAATCCTGGAAGGAGATTGCCGGCTACCTCGGCCGCGAGGTACGGACCGTCCAGGGTTGGGAGAAGAACGAGGGCCTCCCGATTCATCGCCACCAGCACGCCCGCCAGGGTTCCGTCTATGCGTTTAAATCCGAGCTGGACGCTTGGCGGGAAGCGCGAAAACAGTCTCCGGAGGAAACAGTTACGTCCGCTGTGCCGGTGCCGGCAGAACCCAGGCACCGGCCATGGCTTGGCTTACTGGTCGGAGCAGCGGTAGTCCTGCTGGCCGGGGCTGGCTTCGTTTTTTGGAAAAACCACAGCGCACCAACACCCGGCGCGAATCTCTCCTCCATCGTTGTGCTTCCCTTCCTTGACCTGAGCCCGCAGAAGGACCAGGAATACTTCAGCGATGGCCTGACCGAAGAGATCATTGACGCGCTGAGCCGGGTACCGAATCTGCGCGTGGTGGCGCGCACATCGGCCTTTTCCTTCAAAGGCACAAACAACGATGTCCGCCAGATCGGCCGGCAGTTGAACGTCGACTCGGTTCTGGAGGGCAGCGTCCGCAAGGCCGGCGATCAGCTTCGCATCACCGCACAGCTCAATCGGGTATCGGATGGAACGCATCTCTGGTCGCGCACCTACGATCGCCAGTTGCGCGACGTCTTCGCCGTGCAGCGGGAAATCTCGCAAGCCATCGCCAGCCAATTGCGCGCCGGAAACGTGCCACAACGCCGGGGAACCACCGATCTGGCCGCCTATGATCTGTATCAAGAAGGCCTATATTTCTTCAATCAGCACGAGATCCCGGAATCGTATTGGAAAGCGATCGATCGCTATCAAAAAGCGATCCAGCGAGATCCCAAGTTCGCGCTGGCCTACTCCGGTATGGCCGATTCCTACGCTTACCTGGCCGAAAATTTTGCGGTGTGGCCGAAAGATGTCATGCCGAAGGCGAGAGAGGCGGCGCAAAAGGCGCTGGCTCTCGACGACAATCTGGCCGAAGCGCATACTTCGGTGGGAATCGTGAAGCTCGATTACGACTGGGATCCCGACGGAGCGCAACGCGAACTCCGGCGCGCGTTGGATCTGAATCCCGGTTCGGGCTGGGTCCACCACTGGTACGCGCACTCGCTCGAAGCGCAGGGAAAGCTGGATGACGCCATGAAGGAAATGCGTGCGGCTCTGGATCTCGATCCGCTGTCGGTCGTTATTTATTGGGATATCGGCGACGAGCTGCTCATGGCCAAACGCTATGACGACGCCTTGACCCTGCTGGCAAAAGCCAATGATCTCTTTCCAAATTTTCCGATCATTCTGTTCGAGCAGGCGGAAGCGTACTACGCAAAGGGCGACCATGCGGCATCGCAGCGAACGATGCAGACCTTCAAGTCCACACATCCGGAAATGGCACAAGATCCAACCTTGCTGGCGTTGATGGCCAATGCGGAGGCGCGGGCGGGTCGGCGAGCCGAAGCGCGGCAAATGTTGGATCAGGTGGAACAGTTCCACCGGACTCGGTACGTGGAGCCAGTGATGGCACTGGCAGTATGCGAGACACTGGGTGACCGGGTAGCGGTTCACCGCTGGCTGGACAGGGCGCGCCAGGAGCGCTCGGCTTTTTTCCTGTACGCCCCGCTGGCAACCTATTTCTACAACGATGATCCCGAAGCCAAGGCGTTTTTCTCCCGGCGCTGATCTCAATCCCCGGGGTACTTGACCACAATTGATACCCGGCGGTTGGAGGCGCTGTTGGGATCCTCCGGCTTGCGCAAGCGCTGGTCGGCATAGCCGCGAATTTCGGTCACCTGATTCGGCCCTACGCCGCATTGTTGCATCAGCTTTCGCACACGATTGGCGCGATCCGTGGAAAGCTCCCAGTTCGAATACTCCTGCGAGGAGGCGTAGGGGCGCGCATCGGTGTGGCCCTCGATCAGCAGTTTGTTTTGCATTTTGCCGAGTTGCGCCGCCAGCATGTCGAGCATTTCCGTGCCAGATTCGGTTGGTTGCGCATTGCCGCTTTCAAAGAACGTTCCCACTTCGCTCTCCAGGAGTTCGATCCGCAACCCCTCGCCGGTCACTGTCATTTGCACCTGGTCCTTCAGTTTCTCCAACTCGGGAGCCTGCTTCATGGCGGATTCCAGCTTCTGTTTGAGCTGGTTCATGTCGTTCTTGCCGAGGCTGAGGTTCTCGCCCACGCCGCCTTGTCCGTTGCCGGTTTCGGCCTTCTTCCCCACCGAATCGCGAAAATATCCCGCCACGGCTTTCTTGACGGGCTCGCTTGCTCCCATCAGCCATAGCACGATGAAGAGCGCCATCATGGCGGTGACGAAATCCGCGTAAGCGACTTTCCAGGCACCGCCGTGATGGCCGGCGTGGACGATTTTCTTTTTGATGATGATCGGCGTAACACCGATCGGGCCGTTTTCTTCGTTCCGCGGCGTCATGACTTTGGTTCCTTGGCCGCTTTCAACGCCTTCTCCAGTTCCTGGAAGCTGGGACGCACCGCACCCGGCACGGCGCGCCGGCCAAATTCGAGAGCCACTTGCGGAGAGGCCCCTTTCAAGAACGCGATCAGCGCCACGCGTACCGCGTGATAGAACTGCCCTTCCTCCTCGGCGGCTTTTCCCATCTTGGACGCCATGGGACCCAGCAGCCCGTAGCACAGCAGGATGCCGAGGAACGTTCCCACCAAAGCAGCCGCCACCTTATGGCCAATTTCTTCCGGCGGACCGCCCAGCGCCCCCATGGTGATCACCACGCCCAGCACCGCCGCCACAATTCCCAAACCCGGAAGCGAATCCGCGACGGTGTTGAGAGCGTTCACCGGCAGGTTAGCCGAATGATGGTGCACCTCCATGTCGGCCTCCATCATTTGATCCAGCTCGAACGGCGTTGGACCGCCGGTCATCGCCATGCGCAGAGTGTCGCAGACGAAATCCTGCAGATGATGGTCCCAGGCGGAGAAGAGCTTGCTCTTGGATGGATTCTCGACATCATTCTCCAATTCGTTCAGCCCCTGCTTCCGGGCGGCCTGCATCACCATATAGAGTTGCTTCAGCACATCATGGTACAGGGCTTTGGTGAACTTGGAATTTCCGAAGACCGAGCGGAAGCCGGCCACAATTCCCTTCAGCACTTCGATGGGGTTCGCGATCAGGATGGTGCCGGCGCCGGCTCCCGCGATGATCACCAGCTCGGCGGGCTGCAGCAGAACCTTGATATTGCCATGCTCCATCAGGTAGCCGCCCAACACCGCGCCGAACACCACTACGATTCCGACTATGGCAAACATGGTTCCCCCATAGAGCGAGAGATGGCCGCGCGATTGCCGCCCGCGGCCCGGCATCCTTCGAAAACGTCGGCAACGCGCGCTTCCAGCGAATCGAGTGTGTCGCCGTGCTCGGCCGTAGCCCCGCTTATCGACACCGACACCCGCAGGCGATCTCCCCACCACTCCAGCGATGACGCGCGAACGAGCACCACCAGCTTCTGCGCCAGGTCAGCCAGCTCCAGGCGCGAGGTGTAGTGCACCTCGATCCGGAATTCGGCCTTAGTCCAGCGGGTCAAGACATCCAGAGAACCGAGGTTGCCATCCAGCGTTCCCCCAATGGTCTTCAACGCGGCGTCGATGATCCCGTGTCCATAGCGTTGTTCGAATCGCTCCGTGCCGTCCAACCCGATGCGGAGCCAGCCGAACGGAATCCGGAATTCGTTCAGCCCCTCCAACGCTTGGCGGACCCGCATTTCGCCATACCTGCGGTTGGCCGTACCGGTTAGCTCGTCCAGACAGCCGAAATTTTGCAGCTGCCAGATGGCGTGCCGGGCCGGCGCAGAGGCTGGATCGAACACCTCCACGGCGCCGATGATCGCGCCTTGGGAGTCCCGAATCGGACTCGACCGCACACGCACGGGGACACGGTGCCCATGCCGATGCCGCAGGAAAACCACGCACTCGCGCGGCCGGCCATCCTCGATGACGTGCTTCAGCGGGCAGCGCGTTCCGCACAATAGGGCGCCCACCTCATCGCAATGCACCAACAGGTCGCCATGGCAGAATTGTCCCGCCACTTCATGCGCCAGGTAGCCGGTGATCCGCTCGGCGCCGCCGTTCCAATACAGGATCCGCCGCTCGCGGTCTACGATGTAAATGCCGGTATCGAGCTGGTCCAGCAGCTTCTTGTGCAGTTCGCCATCCACCCAGGCCTGTTGCACCACGGCGTCTTCGGAGTTTGCTTCGTTCCTCATGCTCCCACGCCGTTCTTATCGGCATGAGGGGTGCGATTCAGAGCGCTCGTTTTGCTGCTCGGACGGGTCTATTTCTTGACGTACTTTTTCAGATCCTTAGGCCCAACTTCCGCGCCATAAATAGTGCCCTTGGAATCGACCGCGACGCCTTCGGCTGCGCTGGTGTTGGTAGGATTTGCCACCGGGTCTGGAATGAGCGCAATCACGGAACCATCCTTGACGAATCCGACGCGCATGCCTCGTTTCCAACCGGGATGGTTGTTCGGATTCGATTCCGAGTCAGCCACGTAGATCATATCGTGCTTGTCGATGAAGATCCCGCTGGGGCGGCTGAATTGGGTCCACTGTTCGATGAATTTTCCATCCTGGTCGAAGATTTGGATGCGGTTGTTGGCGCGGTCGCCCACGAAAAGCCGGCCCTTGGAATCGAACGCGAGCGTGTGGGGAACGTTGAACTGCCCTGGTTCGGAGCCGTGCGTGCCCCAGGTCTTGATGAATTTTCCGTTCTTGTCGAATTTGACGATACGAGCATTCGATTTGCCGCCGTGCCCGTCGCCGACGAAGATGTCGCCATTCGGCGCCACGATGACGGCGGAGGGTTGATTGAAGGTATCTTCACCATCGCCGGCGACGCCGGCTTTGCCGAGCGTGAGCAACACTTTTCCATCCGGACTAAATTTGAAAACCTGATCGCCCTTGCCATCTTTAGCCTGGCCGTCGGTCACCCAGATGTTTCCCTGTTTGTCCACATACAGGCCGTGGGGAAATACAAACATCCCGCCTCCGAAACTCTTCAGCAGCTTGCCCGATTGATCGAATTCCAGGATCGGGTCCAGTTTCGAGCCGGCGCAGGAATTCGCGCCGCAGCGCTCCGCCACCCAGACATGATCGTGCGAATCCACATAGACGCCCGCCGTCGATCCCCAGCTTCGACCTTCCGGCATCTTGGCCCAGTTTTCGATGGTCTGATAAGGATTCGGCTGCGCATTGGGTTCGTTTGTGGCTTGGACGGGAACCATGGCCGTAACGGCGCCGGCAATAATGAGCGCGAGTCGACCTGCACCTGACATACACGACCTCCAGAAAGAATTATCCGCGAAGCCGATTCTACCGCCGCACATAGCCGAAGTCCACAGGCGCTGGGCGCGCCATTGTTACTAGCAAGTGATCTGTCGGCTCTAATTAGCACGAGATTCTGTCCGCTTTGAAGCAGCGGCGGGCGAAGTTGGATTTAGGTTTGGGGAGTCGGTGAACGGGTGGGGGTAATGGCGTGAGGTTGCCTGAGGAACGGCGCATTGGGAGCTTTGACCTACCGAAGATCCGGCGGAATTTCGTAAATGCGTTTTCGGAAGCGCCCGGGGCTTTCCAAGTGCATTGGGTACGTTCCGTGCGTAGGGGGACTATACTTCAATCTGAGCCTCATCTG
>DATJWJ010000175.1:0-65364 GCA_035501355.1 Bryobacteraceae bacterium
GATGATCGGCAGGCACACGCTCCTCGGCCGTCCGGTAGCTAAAGATTCCGTTCTGCTGTTTGTCGTCGCCTCGCATGAATCAGAGACGTCGCCTTTTGTTCTAAGGTGTCAGCCAAACATGATTTTTCCGCAGCCTGCTAGTAGAAGCGTGATCATGAGGCCGACATACTTCCACGGGCGCGTCTTGGGCCACCACCAGGGAAGCGGGAATGCTCTTCATCGCGACATTCAGAAGCCGCAGATCGGTAAGCAGAATCAAGCCGCCGAAGACGGCGATCATCGTGAAAATACCAGCGTCTCCCCGGTCAAAAGGTTCTTCGTAACCCGAACCGCATTTGAAAGGGTTCGACGGGGTGGAAAACGTCTATAAAGGCCGCGCCGGCGGTTGGCGTTATTCGGGACGTATAGGCGTAGTCAATGTCGTGGTCCCTTCGGTTCAGCAAATTCAAAGCTTCGACGACAAAGCTCCATTGTTTTGTAATCCGATAGCGAACCTCGGCATTGAGCAACACCGTCGAGGCCGAACGATAAATTCCATCGGACGTCAGATCGCGCGGGCCAAAGGCGCGCAGGCGCAAACTCGCCGAAAAGCGTTTATAGTCGTGCATCGTAGCGCCCGCTGAAGCCACCAACCCAACCGCTTCGGGTACGCGGGTACCACCGAGGCTGTTCGGCGCAGCATCATCCGGGTCGATTGCGGTGAAAAAGGCTCTGGAATCTGCGAAGTCGAAATCAAAAGCCCAATGTTCGAGCAGCGTGTAGTAGTTCGCCCATTCGATGCCATAGCGGTTGCTCGGCGAGAAGGACGCAACGGTGCCTCCGGTGTCGCCAGACTGCAGCAGTTCGGATTGGCTGTGGAGATACCAGAGCGAAAGCGTGCTTTGCAGATGAGGAAAGGCCGTAGTTCGCACGCCGACTTCCGCGCCCTTGGTTTGGATCAGGGCGGGGATTCTCGAGGTGTACGTAGGAAATGGATTCTCCGGTGAAATCGGTTCCACCCTTTGCGTGGCACCACGCGCGTCGTTGCTGTGAAAACTGAATCCGCCCTGTACATAGAACTCCGTCTTGGACCACGGCCCGAAAATCAAGCTCGCTTTTGGTTCCGGCATGAACTGAGTGACCGAGCCGGAATTGGCGGCCGCAAAATTGACCGCCGGGGCGCCGGGTAACTCGGTGGCTGTGTAACGGGGAGTCAAACTGGTGACGTTATAAAACGCCTCGTCGCCGCGGAAGGCCAGTACCGTGCGGAGTCTCTCCGCCCACTGGATTTTGTTTTCCACATAAAAACCGAGCATCGTGTCCGTGAACCTGTTCACATCCGTGTCCGCGGGCAAGATCGCGGTCAGGTTCGGATTGGAATCGCATGCGTCGATGGGTTCGTCATCGCATGCGGTGATATCGTTCTTGTTGGTGCGCGCGCGATTTTCGGTCCGGTAAAGGCCGTTGCGCACCCAATCATTGCGGACCTGCAGTCCGAACGTATTTTCGACCTTACGGCCGAACCACCGGTTGAAAAGCGTGTGGCGCGCGTCGATGCCGGCCACGAAGCGGCTGTCCTGCTGTTCGAACTGATCTCCCTTAACGGGGTCATTCAGGTAGTAGGTGAAGTCGGAAAATAGATTGAGATAGTAGTAAAATGCGTACGCCATGATTTGCGTTCTGGAGTGATCGTTTTGCCGATGCCATTCCGCCTGCAGGCTATAACGGTCTGAATTGCCGCCGTCACTCGGGTTGAGCGCGCCGAAAAAACCGACAAGTGGAACGGCCGTGACAGGGATTTGGTCGCTCGAGTTCCACGTTCCGCGGTAAGCGCGGGCGGTGATGCTAAAACCGTTCGCTTCGTCGCCCTGGCTGTACGTCAGAAGACCGTTGTATTTGAAGTAATTGTCCGAATGGCTCCAGGGGCCGTCGTCGTGATAAAACTCTCCTCCGAAGAGCAGATTGCCTGAGCCAACTTTCTCCGAAACTCCGAAGACGGCCCGCTCATAGCCATACATCCCCCCTTCCACCTGGAAGAAATTCTCGGGCAGCGTCTTGTAAAATTCCAGGTGGGCCGATCCGGCTGAGCCATAGTTGCCGACGTCAGCGTAATAAGGACCTTTTTCGTAATTTACCCGCTGCACAAGCTCCGGGATGACGGTGTTCATGTCCGCGTACCCTTCGCCGTGCGCGTGCGACGGCAGGTTCAGCGGCATATCGTCGAGGTAAACGGCGAAATCGGTGCCGTGGTCGAGATTGAATCCGCGCAGGAAATATTGGTTGGCCTTGCCGCCGCCCGCGTGTTGCGTGATGACCAGGCCCGGAACCGTCTCCAAAACCTCTCCGGAACGCAGAATCGGACGATCTTCGAGTTCCTTTTGGCCCACCGTTCCCTGTGTGGCGGATTGGGCGATTCCGGTAAGGTCATCCTCGCGGCCCTGCACAATGACGTTGGTGCGCACGGCGCCTACCGCCAGAGAGATGCGGAACGGGGCGGGGGCCCCGGCGCCGATCGTGATGGGAATTTCTTTGGTTTCGAAGTCGGCGTGAGTTACCACGAGCCGATAATTACCTGCCGAGAGTCCAGTAAGCATGAAAGAGCCGTTCGTATCCGACTCGGTCGTCCTGAGTACGGTACGGTTCGCACTTTGAAGCTCCACGTTAGCCGCGGCAATCGCCGCGCCAGACCTGTCAACGACAGTTCCTGATATGACCACGTCCGCAGCCGAAGCACACCACATCGTTGCGAAGAGAATGGAAGTGACAACCACCAGGCGTCGGGCCATAAGCTCCCTTCATCTGTGCTACAGAAGTCAGAAACGTGCTACAGGCCTCAAATGGTAGCACGAATCTTCAAGAGGTGTTACGCGGCCGGCTCGTGCTTCGGATTTCGCCTTGTCGGGCTCTGGCCCGAAATGAGTGACTGCGCATGGGGAACTCATCGAAAGCCGCGATTTTGAAACCCATGCACTACTTGGTCAAAGCGGTTTCCAGCTCTTGTTGAATTCAACACATTACGTTAATATCGTGATTTGCGACGATCCCTCGCCATCTCGCTCCTGGTGCTCATCGGCGTCTTGCTTGTGAGTCCGGCTTTCGGTTTGGGCTCGGACGCCAAACTACCCGCCTGTTGCCGGCGAGACGGGGCACATCATTGCTCGATGCCGTCAGAGCGCGATGGGCCAAGCGGAGTCGGTCTCAGGCAAACCGCCAGATGCTCGATGCATCCGGCAGTTGTACTTTCCCTCGGTAACCTGTTTGAAGCGCAAGTTAAGCCCACTGCTACGGTCCAGCGAGCGGAGCTAGAACAAGGCATGTCTCACAGATCAATCACATCGGTCTACTCCTCCTCCAGGCGAGAGCGCATCATAAGCGCGGGCCCCCATCTTTCTCAATAGCTAGATAGCTCTTCTCAGGGCTTAAGATACGCGCGCGAGGTGCCGAGTGGCGCCCTTAGCGCGTACCTGTTTTGAGAATTTCTTTCCAAGGGGATATCGTAACCGTGCAACTTGCTAGGGGCGTTCAAAATGTTCTTCGCACACGCAACGCGTATATGCGTAAAACCGTCAGCCTGCTGTCTGCTTCACTTCTAATCGCCGCGATTTGCTGGGCTCAGGGAGTGAACACTGCTTCCCGCATAGCGGGCCGCGTGGTGGACCAGCAGGGCGGAGTGCTTCAAGCCGTCCCATAGGAACCCAGTGACTTAACAGGCTCAGCCCGGGAAGCTCTCCGAACCTCCGGACCTGCTTAGCATTCATCTGAAAACAGAATTCCCCAAAGCTGTAAACTGAAATTGCGCCTAGGACTCAAGAGTTCGGCGGAGTTCCGCGTTTATAAAGCACGCCATGGAAGAGGAAGCCAACCAGGAGCGCAACGGGGGACGCCCAGCCGACGTGCAGCGAACCAGGGATGACAGTCGAGGCTCGTTTTGGCGAAAGCGGCGAAATGAATTTCGTACGTATGGTGTCTTGGAAGAGTATCACTCGCTACGCGTCGTTTGGCACGAGCTGACAGACGAATATAGATTCAAAGGCCCAGGAGAGGCCGAGCGTGCATTTAAGGCCGTCGCTAATCGCGCATCGCAAGGGCTTTCAAAGCATCCTGGGTGACAAGGTTGGGAATCGTGGCTCGACACTTTGCGCGGCGATGATCGTTTTTACAAAGACCGCACCGAGGGTGTTCAGAGGTACTCTGAAGATGGCCTAAGGGAAGGCCTGAAAGATGGGTTCGTTCCTGTAGTTGAACCTGTCATCCGCAAAGGGATCCTCACTGAGAGTGATTGTACGGAGTCCCCGACCGGACGCAAGCCCGGAGATCCGTACACAAATGTCGACTTCAGTTATGTCACGGGCGAGATTGAACACGTTTTCGAAGCCTCAGCCAAACGTTGCGAAGAGCTGGAGCGGGGATCGCAGGGACGTACCAAGAGAAATCGTCGTCTGGTAAAGGCGCCGCGCGCCAAGCAGAAACCAGCGGCTGCTCAACATGAGAGCGTGCAAGCGCATACCCCCGGCGGGCGGTCAGGCGACGCAACTCTCATCGACGGCAAGCAAGCCGTGGCTCTCAAGACTGCAGAGCAATACCTTGGAATCGCCGAAAGGCAGCGGCAACATCTAATCAAGAAGCACGCGCTTGACGTCATCGGCCAGGGTCATAACAGGAAAATCACCACGGAATCTCTCAGACGCTACCGGCCACCAGAAAATCCGATGTAACCCGCAGTATTCCGAAACAACCGGCAATCGCGCCTCTTCCAATATCGCGCCTTAGTCCGTAATCTCAACTCAGAGTCGTACAAATCAAGGAAGGATTGACCTGTGGAAACACTTCGCAAGCTAGAGGAACTTCTGAACGAGCATGACGTGGCGCGCATCACTGGGCTTTCGGTGGCGTTCGTCCGGCGCTGGCGGCTTCTCCGCCAAGGGCCGAAGTACATCAAAATCGGCGCGGCCGTCCGCTATAAGGCCGAGGATATTTCGGCGTGGCTCGAATCCCGTCCGACCGGCGGGGGGCAAGGGGATGCCAAATGACCGCAGCAAAACTCATCGAGCATACCCCCATTACGCAGGTCTGGAAGGCGTTGGGCGGCCGTGAAATACGGCACGGCCGCGGACAGGCGTGGTGGAGACACGACGATGGCTGGAACGTTTTTTACTGGACGATGGGCGCGGCAGGTGTGCGACCACCGCGATGGCCTCGGTGGTGGCATCCTCGACCTGATTCAGCAGGTGCGCGGCGGATCGAGAGGCGAAGCCCTCCGTTGGTTAGCGGACATGCGCGGCTTCACGCTGGATGATTTCCAATCCTCGCCCCGGGGACAGGCACCGACGGGCCCGTGAATATGTTGAGGCGGAACGGACCCGACTTGAAGCAGCATACTTCTCCGACGCTGCCGCGGTCATGACGGAATGGGCTCTGGAGGACTTGTCGCCCGTGGACCAACGGCGGGCCACACACACAGAGCCACTCACAGCGCTGCGGACTTCCCCCGAAGCCGAGTACCGCGCTTGGGTTAGGAGAGATCCCCAAATGGCGGCCGCGCTCGTCCATGCCGGCCGACGACGCGCAAAGCGTCTTCAGACAGCGCTGGCGCGCTGGATCGTCTCTGGTATGCCGGGGGTGGCGCATGCAGCAGTCTGAGACCATCATCCCCGAGGCACTCGATATTTTGCGCCAGGCAGAGAGCTCAGAAGGGGGTGGGAGATTGGCAGAAACCGGAGCCGATCCAGGGCGAGCTGCCACCCGTGCAACCGTTCTGGAGGTTCATCCGCCACCCCCCACACCGCGATTCTACTGCGGTTGAGATGCACGCGGAATCATGCATTCTGTATTCTGAAAGCAGTGCCCACCACAACCAGCGGTCACATGCGCCAACTGGTCGAAGAGCTGCAGCAGCTGGAAGATCGCCTACGGCAAGGCGGCGGCGCAAAGAAAATCGAGAAGCAGCATCGCGACGGCAAGCTGACCGCGCGCGAGCGCATTGCGCGGCTGATCGATCCGGGGACGATGTTTCTCGAAATCGGACTGCTCATCGCCTATGACCAATACGGCGGGCAGGCGCCAGCGGCGGGGGTGGTCACCGGGTTGGGCAAGATTGAAGGGAGGCCGGCGGTAATCGTCGCCAACGATGCCACTGTCAAGGCTGGATCCTGGTGGCCGGAGACGATCACGAAAATTCTGCGGGCGCAGGAAATCGCCATGCGCAACCGCACGCCCATCGTTTATCTGGTGGATTCGGCGGGCGTCAACCTGCCTTACCAGGACGGCATCTTTCCCGGCCAATATGGCGCGGCGCGGATCTTCTATTACAACTCGCTGATGCGGCGCAAGCTGCACGTGCCGCAGATCGCGGCGGTGATGGGTCCGTGCATCGCCGGCGGCGCGTACCTGCCGGCGTTGAGCGACGAGATCATTATGGTGGATGGCACCAGCTTCATGGGTCTGGGAGGGCCGAACCTGGTGAAGGGCGCGGTGGGTCAAGTGGTGGACTCTGAGTCGCTCGGCGGCGCGCGTATGCATACGGAAGCGAGTGGCGTGGCGCACTTCATGACGCCGGATGACGCGGCTTGTCTCGATCTGATCCGGCAGAAATTCCGCGCGATGCCGGCACCCGCGAAAGCTCCGCACGGCGCTGCGCCGCCTAAACCGGCGGAAGGTTTGTATGACCTGATGCCCTCCGATCACCGGCTCGCTTATAACGTCGAAGAGGCGATCGAGCGTATCTTCGATGGCGACGATTACATGGAATTCCAGCCGCATCACGCGCCCGAGATGCTGTGCGCCGAGGCCAAGCTGTCCGGCTGGCCGGTGGCGTTGATTTCCAATCGCCGCGGCTTTCTCAAGACCGAAGGCGGGCCGCGCATCGGCGGGATTGTCTACACCGAATCGTCGCGCAAGGTAGCGTACTTTGTCGAAAACGCCGAGCGGAATAACGTGCCGCTGATCTATTTGCAGGACGTTTCCGGTTTTATGGTGGGCGTGGAAGCTGAGCGGGCCGGGATCATTCGGGCGGGCGCCGAGATGGTAGAAACCATGGCCTGCGCGACGGTGCCCAAGATCATCCTGACCATGAACCACGCCAGCGGAGCCGGTTATTACGCCATGGCGGGGCAGGGATTCGACCCGCACTTTACGTTCGGCTGGCCGACGGCGCGCATCGGAGTGATGGAAGGCGACGCGGCGGTGCAAGCGGTGCATGGTCCGGAGCTCGAAAAGCTGCGGGCCGAAGGCAAGCCTGTTCCCGAGGAACTGCAGCAGCGCCTCGAGAAAACACGCGCGGATTACGAGCGCTGGCTGGATGCCCGGCATGCAGCATCGCGCGGGCACGTGGACGCGCTTATCGATCCGCTGGAGACCAGGCGCGTGCTGACGTTCGCCCTGGAGGTTGCGATGGCGCAGCGGCATCGCGAGCATCTGGTCATTGAGACGCTCTAACTCGACCGGCCCAGCCTGGTCAGAAACGTTGTGTCGGTTTTGCCCGCGATAAAATCGGGATCCTGCATAATGCGCTGGTGCAGTGGAATGGTGGTGTAAATTCCCTCCACCACAAACAACTGCAGCGCGCGGCGCATTCGTGCGATCGCCTCCGTCCGATCGTGCCCGCAGGCGATCAGCTTGGCAACCAACGAATCGTAGAAAGGTGGGATGACGTAGTCGGTGTACGCGGCCGTATCGACCCGAATGCCGATGTCGCCCGGTAGATTCAGGCCGGTGATGCGGCCGGGCGAAGGCGCGAATGTGTCGGGATTCTCGGCGTTGATGCGGCACTCGATGGCGTGGCCGCGAATGCTAACAGGCTGAGGGATGATGTCCGCGAGGGGATGCCCGGCGGCGATCAGGATCTGGCTCTTCACCAAATCGATTCCGGTGATGGATTCCGTAACCGGGTGTTCCACCTGAATGCGGGCATTCACCTCGATGAAGTACAGGTTGCCTGTTTCGTCCATCAGGAACTCGATGGTTCCGGCGTTGGTGTAGCCGATCTGGCGCATGGCATCGCGCAAGCGTCGAATCATTTCCTCGCGCAACTGAGGGGTCACAGCGGGCGAGGGCGCCTCTTCGAGCAGCTTTTGATGACGGCGCTGGATGGAGCATTCGCGCTCGCCCAGGATCTCGACGTGGCCGTGCTCGTCGGCCAGCACCTGGAACTCGATGTGGCGCGGCGCTTCGATTAGTTTCTCCATGTAAACGTCGGGAGAAGCGAAGGCGGCTTGCGCTTCCTGCTGGGCCTGGGTCAGAAGAGCGGCGAGTTCGGCCGGCTCACGCACCACGCGCATTCCCCGGCCACCGCCGCCGGCGGAAGCTTTCAACATAACCGGGTAGCCGATGCGCTCGGCCGTCTCCAGGGCTTCTTCAGGGCTTTTCAAGATTCCGTCCGAGCCGGGCAGGATGGGGATGCCGCATTCCCGCATGGCGGCGCGGGCGTGCTGCTTTAAGCCCATGGCGCGAGTCACGTCGGCCTGGGGCCCGATGAACTTGATCTCGGAGGTTTCGCAGACCTGGGCGAAGTCGGCATTCTCGCTCAGGAAACCGTAGCCGGGATGAATCGCGTCGACGTTAGTGATCTCGGCGGCGCTGATCACGGAAGGAATGTCGAGATAGCTGCGCGAGCTTTTGGCGGGGCCGATGCAAATGGCTTCGTCGGCGAAGCGGACGTGCAAGCTGTGGCGGTCGGCTTCCGAGTACACGGCCACGGTCTTGATCCCCAGATCCTTGCAGGCGCAGATGACGCGCACGGCGATCTCGCCGCGATTGGCGATGAGGATTTTTTGGAACATATCAGCGCGGCCGAATGGCGAACAGCGCTTCTCCGTACTCGACCGGGCGGCCGTTCTCCATGAGCTTGGCCACGATGGTGCCGGCGATTTCAGACTCGATCTCGTTCATGAGCTTCATGGATTCGATGATGCAGAGCACCTGGCCCGGCTCCACGAAATCGCCCACCTTGACGAAGGGCGGGTCGCCCGGTTTCGGTGCTTCGTAATAGGTGCCGACGATGGGGGACTTGACGATCGTCTCGTTGGCCGGGGGGGGTGCTGGCGCGGGCGCGGCTGGCGTGGTTTGCGGCAAGGCTGGGACTTGGTTGGGATGAGCCGGGGCGGCTGGGAGAGTGATCTCCTGAGTCGTCACGGCGCGCCGGATGCGGACGCGATCTTCCCCGCGCTGCACTTCCAGCTCGGCGACTCCGGTGTCGGTGACGAGCTGGATCAGCTGGCGTATTTCTTCGTTAGTCATGCTATAGAAGCATTAACTCCTTGCTGGTGGGTGTCAGAACTTCGCATCCGTTCCTGGTGACGAGCACGGTATCTTCGATGCGGACGCCCCCGAAGCCGCGAATGTAGGCGCCCGGTTCAATTGTAATCGCCATGCCGGCTTCGAGTCTGGTTTGGTCGGTTCGGCCCAGGCGAGGAGCCTCGTGGATTTCAAGGCCCAGGCCGTGTCCCGTGGAATGAACGAAGGCTTTTCCGAAGCCTTCTAACTCCAGGACGCGGCGCGCTTTGCGATCCACCTGAGCCGCGGTTCGACCGGGACGGACGGCGTCGATGGCGGCGAGCTGCGCCTGCTGGACCGCTCGATACATTCGCGTGATCCGCTGGCTGGGGCGGCCCACGAACAGCATGCGCGTCATGTCGCTCATGTAGCCGTCCTGGCAAGTACCCATGTCAATTAATAATAATTCATCTGAGCAGAGCTTCCTGGAAGTTGGCCGGGCGTGAGGCAGGGCGCTCCGCTCGCCGCTGGCGACGATGGTTTCGAAGGCGGCTTTTTCCCCGCCCAGACGGCGCATCTGGTATTCGAGCTCGGCCGCAAGCGTGGCCTCCGAGACGCCGGGGCGAATGGAAGGGATCGTTTTTTCGAGAGCCTTGGAGTTGGTGAGCACGCTGCGGCGGATGCGCTCGATCTCCTGGTCCGATTTGACCATGCGAAGCTTTTCGACCACACCGGCCAGAGGCTTGAGCGTGGCTCCCAGAGGCAGGGCTTGCTTGAGCCGCAGATAAACATCGTAGGTGATTCGGGATGCTTCAAATCCGATGCGCTTGAGTTTTTTGCGGCGGATGCTTTCGGCCACGGCTTGATCGAGCGGACCTTTGGAGTGGATCTTCACCGGGCAGGTGCACTCTTCGGATGCCTGGATGGTGTAGCGGGGGTCGGTGAACAGGGTCTGCACGCCGGGGGTGATCAGCAGTTGGGCGTTGTCGCCAGTGAAGCCCGTGAGATACCGGATGTTGGGAAGTCCGGAGACGAGCAGCGCGTCGATTTTCAGTTCGCTGAAGGGAATCACGGGACCAGCAAAAGCTTTCCCGTGGTCTGGCGGCTTTCCAGGTCGCGATGCGCCTGGGCCACCTCGGCGAAGCGGTAGACCTTGTGGATGTGGACTTTCAGCTTGCCTTGCGCGACCCAGTTGAACACATCGCCGGCGCGCCAGGCGAGTTCTTCGGGCGTGGCGGCGTAGTGGGCCAGCGACGGCCTGGTGAGAAATAGGGAACCTTTTTGGCTGAGGAGCAGAGGCGGGAAGTCCGGGACTGCGCCGCTGGCATTTCCAAACGTCACCATCAGCCCACGCGGGCGCAGGCAATCCAGGCTTTGCATGAACGTGGCTTTACCAACCGAATCGTACACCACGTGCATGCCTTTGGCTCTGGTGGTGAAATCTTCCTTGGTGTAGACGACGACCTCGTCGGCGCCGGCGTCCTTAGCTTGCTTGGCCTTCTCTTCGGTGCCCACCGTTCCGATGACGCGTGCGCCGCGCATTTTGGCCATTTGGACCAGCAGCAGGCCCGTGCCTCCCGCCGCGGCGTGAATCAGACAGGATTCGCCGGTCTTCAGCGGGTAGGTGGAATGCGATAGATAGTGCGCTGTCATGCCTTGAAGAATGACGGCAGCGGCGGTGTTGAAATCGACCGAGTCCGGAATCTTGACCAATTGCCAGGCCGGGACCACGGCGTACTCGGCATCGGAACCGCGCGCCATGGCATAGGCCACTCGATCGCCCGGCTTGACGTTGGTGACGTCGGGCGCGACCGCCTCCACCGTTCCGGCGCCCTCGCTTCCCAGCACCACAGGCGGCTGCGCTGGATATAGGCCGGTGCGGAAATAAGTATCGATGTAGTTAACGCCCGAGGCCGCGATCTTAACGAGCGCTTGGCCGGGTGCCGGCGCGGGTTTCGCGATGTCGGCATATTTCAGGTTCTCGACGCCACCGAATTGCTCGACAAACACTGCTTTCATAGAGTTCGTAGTTTCCTCCGAAGATGAACAGTCGCTGCGTACAGAATCAGGTATAGCAGCGTGAAGGGAAATGATACCAGCCGCGCGAGGGTCCGGACAGCGCCCGAGCCGGTGAGCCCGGCGCGGAAGAGAACAAAATTGCGGATGGGCGCGAGGTGACCGCGATCGAGCCAGAAATAATCGCCGTTTTCATTGAGGACGAAAATTTTGGCTGGAAGGCGCGCGGCCAGCGCCCATTTCCATTTCGTCATGATGGGCATGGCGCAACAGATCATGCCGGCCACGGTGTAATGATTAGCGGCGAGCTGCTGGTAGAGCAGCTTGCGGGCGGCGCGGTTCGGATAATCGGTGACGCGATAGACCTGGCCCAGGTCGGTGCGGAAACTGGTGGGCACACCGCCGAAGCAGGTGATCAGGTCGGCATGCATTTCCGGGTAGAGGTCATAGAGGCCTGGGAGCAGTTCGTCGTAGAGTTCGCGGTTGCCGCTTTCGATCAGCAGGACGCGGGTGAATGGGGGCAGGCGTTTGGAGAGGAAGTAGCGCATCGGGTGTCTTGGATGCTCTACCGGTCAAAGAAGCTCGAAACCGGGGCTGACCAGCCGGGAAGGAGCGGCTCTTCCAGTTTGTCATCTCCACGCAGGTCCAGGATTGCATCGCGACTGTGAACCTCGACCGAGCGGCCGTCAGGGTAAACTACCCAGACCCGATCGGCTCCGTTCTCTAGATAGGCGTCGATTTTGCGTCTGAGATGAACGGCCAGATCCGAGGGAGCGACAACCTCGATCGCGAGACCTGGCGGGCCTTGGATGATTCTGGCTTCGATCGAAAGTTGCTCGCGTCTAACGAGGCTCACGTCGGGGACGAAAGTGTCGTAGTCGCTGACTTGGTAGCCGATGTGCGCCATCACCCTGTATGGGTGGTCTTCGTGAGCGATTTCGTACTCCAGAAGAACGTGAACGATATTTGAAATGACCAGGCTGTGCGTCAGCGGAAAAAAAGGATACTGAACGAGCTCGCCCGCGATCAGTTCATCGCGGATTCGTTCGCCGCCCGGGTGAAACTCGTCAGGGAGAGCTAAGTACTCGTCGGACGTAAGACCAACTCGGTGACCCAAGTCGCTAGCTTACTACACGCCCCAGCAGTAATCTTCCACTACTTTGTCGATGTTCTCGTCCTGCTCGGTCAGGCGCATCAGCTCCAGGCGGATGGCGTCGACTAGAGCCAGCCAGCTCGCTTCGATGACGTTGTCGGAAACGCCGACGGTCGCCCAACTGCGGCGATGGTCGGACCATTCCACTAATACGCGCACCTTGGCCGCGGTGCCTTTCTTGGAATCCAGCACGCGCACTTTGTAGTCGGTGAGGCGCACGTTTTGGATCTTCGGGTAGACAGTGGAAAGGCACTGGCGCAGGCAAAGATCCAGCGCGTTCATCGGGCCGTGGCCGTTGGCGGTCGCGGTGTGGACGCTGTCCTGGATGCGCAGCGTGACCGTAGCGGTCGTCCCGCCAATCATGCGCGTGGTGACGTCGTAGCTGATCACCTCGAATGGAATCCAGCCTGGATGCAAAGCCTCGCGCACCAGCAGTTCGAAGGTCCCTTCGGCGGCTTCCAATTCGTAGCCTTGATGCTCCAGGTGCTTGACACGCTCGAGCAATTGGCGGCGCGACTCGGCGTCCAGGCGCTCGGCCAGGCCGTGCTGCTTCAGTTTATAAAGCACGTTGCCGCGGCCCGACAAATCGCTCAACAGCACGCGCTGGCGGTTGCCGACCGTCTCCGGCGTGATGTGCTCGTAAGTCGCGGAATCCTTCAGCACGGCGCTCACGTGGACGCCGCCTTTGTGGGCGAAAGCGCTGTGGCCGACATAGGGTTGGTCATTGCGCATGGGCAGGTTGGCCAGCTCGGCGATGTAGCGCGCCACGGTTGTCAGGTTCTGGAGATTCTCGCGGCCGATGGTGGTGTGGCCGAGCTTCAGCTCCAGGTTGGCGATGATGGAAACCAGATTGGCGTTGCCGCAGCGCTCACCGTATCCATTCATGCAGCCCTGGACGTGCGTGCAACCGGCCTCGACGGCCGCGATGGTGTTGGCTACCGCGACGTCGCAGTCGTTGTGAGTGTGGATGCCCAGCACGCCATCGAAACGTTTGCGAACTTCCGACACCACTTCAATGATGCGGTGCGTCAGGTTGCCGCCGTTGGTGTCGCACAGACACAGAATGTCGGCGCCGGCTGTTTTCGCCGCTTCGAGCGTACGCAGCGCGAAATCCGGACTCGCGTTGTAGCCGTCGAAGAAGTGCTCGGCGTCGTAGACTACTTCGCGTCCGGCGTCTTTCAAAAACTTCACGGTTTCAGAGATCAGCTTGAGGTTTTCTTCCTCGTCGATGCCGAGCGCGCGCTTGACGTGCAGGTCCCAGCTTTTGCCGAAGATGGAAACCGCCGGAGTCTCGGCTTCGAGCAGCGCTCGGACGTTGGGGTCCTGATCGACTTTGTTCTTGGCAAAGCGTGTGGACCCGAACGCGGTCAGCCGCGCATGTTTCAGCTTCACCTCTTTGGCGCGCTGGAAGAATTCCTTGTCCTTGGGATTTGAATTGGGCCAACCGCCTTCGATGTAGTCGATACCCAGCTCGTCCAGCTTTTGCGCGATGACGAGTTTGTCGTCGACCGAAAAGGAAACGGCCTCGCCTTGCGTGCCGTCGCGGAGCGTTGTATCGAACGTTTGGATGCGCATAAGACTACTTGCTGGCGGCGGCCTGCTGTTCTTCGGGCACGCCCGCCTCTTTCCTCTTCTTCAAAAATGTCATCATCTGGCGCAGCTCACGGCCCACGCGCTCGACGGGTTGGTCTTGCGCGGCGGCGCGCATCGCCAGAAATTTCTTGCGCCCGGTCTTGTTCTCGTGAATCCACTCGCGGGCAAATTGGCCGGAGCGGATCTCGCCCAGAATTTTCCTCATTTCTTCCCGCGTCTCGGCGTTGACGATGCGCGGGCCGCGTGTGTAATCGCCGTACTCGGCAGTGTCGGACACCGAGAATCGCATGTAACTGAGGCCGCCTTCATAGATGAGATCGACAATCAGCTTCAGCTCATGCAGGCACTCGAAGTAGGCGATTTCGGGCGCGTATCCGGCTTCCACCAGGGTTTCGAATCCGGCGCGAATCAGTTCGCTCACGCCGCCGCACAGCACGGCCTGCTCGCCGAACAGATCGCTTTCGGTCTCTTCCTTGAAGGTGGTTTCGATGACGCCGGCCTTGAGACATCCCAGAGCCAGCGCGTAGGCCAGCGCGTCTTGGTGGGCGTGTCCAGAGGCATCCTGGTGGACGGCGATCAAGGCCGGCACTCCGACGCCTTCGGTGAACAACTCGCGGACGCGATGACCCGGCGCTTTGGGCGCGATCATGGAGACGTCCACGCCGGCGGGCGGCTGAATCTGGCCAAAATGAATATTGAAGCCGTGCGCGAACATGAGCGTCTTCCCCGGCTGCATGTGCGGCGCGATCTCGCTTGCGTACAGGTCGCCCTGGATGTGGTCCGGTACCAGAATCATGAGCACGTCGGCGGTCTGGGCGGCCTCGCTCACCGGTAGAACTTTGAGGCCCGCCGCCGTAGCCTTGGCCACGCTCTTGCTTTCCGCGGGAAGGCCAACCACGACGCTAAGGCCGCTGTCGCGCAGATTGAGAGCATGCGCGTGTCCCTGGCTGCCGTAGCCTATGATGGCGACCGTCTTGTTATTCAGTAAGGCAAGATTGCCGTCTTTTTCGTAATATCGCTTTGCCATAATTCCTCTTTTAATTTCTGATGGTGTCCGCTTCCTCGACCGGCGTTGTTCTGGGGACCGGCGGCGACAAGCGCAGTTTCTTGGCTTCCAGCGATACGGCCACAGTGCCGGACCGTGTCACGTCGATTTCGCCGTAGCTGCGCATGACGTCGATAAACTCGTCCAGCTTTTCCGATTCGCTGGTGACCTCGAGCGCGAAGCCTTCCGTGGAGGAATCCACCACGCGCGCGCCGAAGATTTCCGCTTCCTTCAGAATCGCCGTGCGGCTGTTCAACTGCGTGCGCACGCGCACCAGGACCATTTCGCGCTTCACCGCGGGCGTGTCGGTGAGGTCGGTGGCCTGCAGGACGTTGATCAGCTTGTTCATTTGCTTGATTACCTGGGTGCGCAGTTGCGGCTCGACATCAACCACGATGCTCATGCGCGATAGAGTGGGGTCCAGCGTGCGGGCCACCGTCAGGCTTTCGATGTTGTAGCCGCGCGCGCTGAGCAGGCCGGTGATGCGCATCAATGCGCCGGGTTTGTTTTCGACTAAGACTGAAATGATTTGCAACATGGTTACGCCTCCACCGGCTGGGGCGGGCCCAGGACCATTTCATTGATCGCGCCGCCGGCCGGGACCATCGGGTAGACGTTCTCGTAGGGCGACACGCGGATGTTCAGCAGATATGGTCCATTTTCGCGCACCGCTTCTTCGAGCGCGGAGGCGAGTTCCTGAGGTTTCTCGATGGTGCGACCTTTGAACCCGTATGCGCCCGCGAGCTGCTTGACGTCAGGGAACGAGTTGAGTTCCACCTGGCACAGGCGGTTGTTATAGAACAGCTCCTGCCATTGCCGGACCATGCCCAGATAGCCGTTGTTCACGACTACGATCTTGATGGGCAGGCCGTGGTTGGCGATGGTGGCCAGCTCTGGAATGGACATCTGGAATCCGCCGTCGCCGACGATGGCGAACACCATTTTATCGGGGCAGGCGAACTGAGCGCCAATGGCTGCGGGCAAACCGAAGCCCATGGAACCGAGCCCGCCGGAATTGAGCCATAGCCGCGGCTCACTGAAGCGGATGAACTGCGCGGCCCACATCTGGTGCTGGCCGACGTCGGAGGCGACGATGGCACGTCCGCCGGACAGGCGATCGATTTCGCGCATGACGTGCTGGGGCTTAATTTCCGTGGTGGAGACGTCGGGAGTGAGCGGATGCTCGGCTTTCCATTCGCGAACCTGCTGCCACCAGGCCGCGCGGTCTTTGGCGTTGCGCTCGCTGTGGTGCGGCGCCAGTTCCTGTAGCACCTTGTTCAGTTTTTGAAGGACTCGCTTCACGTCGCCCACGATGGGCAGGTCGGGCGCGCGATTCTTGCCGATCTCGGCCGGGTCGATGTCGACGTGAATCACTTTGGCGTGCGGCGCGAAAGCCGAGAGGCGGCCGGTGACGCGGTCGTCGAACCGCACGCCCAGGGCGATCAGAAGATCGGTGTTGCTCATGCCCATGTTGGCGGCGTAGCTGCCGTGCATGCCGGGCATGCTGATGAAGTTGGGATGCTCGGCCGGAAGCGCGCCCAGGCCCATGAGGGTGTTGACTGCGGGCGCATCCAACGTTTCCACCAGCTCGCGTAGCTCCTCGGACGCCGCGGCCGCGATGATGCCCCCACCGGCATAGACGAACGGCCGCTTGGCCTCCCACATCATCTGGGCGGCGCGGCGGATCTGTCCCGTATGACCTTCGGTGAAGACTTTGTAGCCGGGCAGATGGATGGCGGAGACGGGCGTGTAGTGCGACTGCGCCTGGAAAACATCCTTCGGAATATCCACCAGAACGGGGCCGGGGCGGCCGCTGGAGGCAATGTAAAACGCCTCATGGATTACTTGCGGTAATTCCGCGATGTTCTTGACCAGAAAGTTATGTTTGGTGCAGGAGCGCGTGATTCCGAAAGTGTCGGCCTCCTGGAACGCGTCGCTTCCGATCAGCTTGGTGGAGACCTGACCGGTGATCGCCACGACCGGGATGGAATCCATCATGGAGTCGACCAGGCCGGTGACCAGATTGGTCGCGCCAGGTCCCGACGTGGCGCAGCAAACGCCGACGCGGCCGGTGGATCGCGCGTAGCCTTCGGCGGCGAAGGCTGCGTTCTGCTCGTGGCGGACCAGGACGTGGCGGATGGGATGGTCGTAGAAGGCATCGTAAAGTGGCAGGGTGACGCCGCCCGGATAGCCGAAGATGCAATCCACGTTCTCGCGGACCAGGCACTCGAGCAAAATTTTCGCCCCCGACATCAGCTTGGACTCCGGCACCACCGTGGCGCGATGCGCTGGACTGGTCGACATAGTCACTCCTGGCTCAAAAAATATGGCTTACAAAACGAAAGGCCACCGGCTGGGTTCGTTTTCCCCGCCGATGGCCTTTCGGAATCTAATTTCCGAAGCCCGTCAAGCGGGGCCGGGTACGGCGACCGTAATAATAGGCAGAAGCTCCGGAACTAGACCAATCGAGAAGTTGGCGCCCGAGCCCGGTTGGGCAGGGATAAGGCCAACTATTCTCTGACTGATCATTGAAACTAGATTAGCTGAGCGGTCGGGCAAATGCAAGAGGGTATTTGCATAAATAATGTTAATCCTGACATTGCAGAGGCTGTGCCTTCACAGGACCTAGCGAACGGGATCATGCCTCGGCACGGGTACGCCTTTCCAGGCGAAAAGGTTCTCGATGTCCACTTGAAATCGTGTCTTCACATCGGACCTGAGTTGCACGTAAAGTAAGTTTAAAGCGGGCCGAATATCGGCTAGCGAAAGAACTTCAGAGGATGGCTTTTCCTGGAGCGCTGAGCCGATTCGCCATCCACGCTCCGCCCGCTTGATCCAGATGAGGCCCTCCTCTTCAGCCTCGATGCTCGTATAGATGAAGTCCGGCGTGGGCTCTGCTTCCACCGCACTCCAGATCTGCGAGCAGATTGCGAACTCAACGACCGGGAATAGCTCCTCAGCATACACGACTTGACCTGATACGCGTACTTCAAACTGGGCAGCGATATGCAGGTAAACCTCCCACGGCTCGATTAGGACTCGGCTCTCCCTCGACAGATTTGAGTAGGCGAAGACTGTTCTGCTTTCACCGGGCGTGCTGGTCATACCTTGCATGCGACGAAGCTACGGTCACCGGAGCACAGCGATGCACTAACGCTCGGCTTCTCTTAGCTTCGCCAGGTAATTGTCGAGTTCCTTCTCTGGAATTCCCTCTCCGCGATCTAGCTCGTTGATGCCCTGCTGAATCTTGGAGTCGATGGCGGCGCGGTTCTCCAGCAGCCACTCGCTCTGCGAGCGAAGCATTTCGAGGGCTGTATCCATGGCATCGTCGGCACTTTCGAATCCGCCTGCCCGCATAGCATCGAGGAAGCGCTGTTCGTGCTCTGGCCGTAAGGTGATCGCCATATACCTCCTCTTATTTTCGCAGCTCCGATCAGGGGGTCAAGGCGGCGGTTATAATCGCGGCGATGGGCAATTCTCATTCATCACGGCCGGATCCTTACCTGCGCATTCATGCCGTTAACGTGTATGTGCGGGATCAGGACGAGAGCCTGCGGTTTTATCTTGACCAGCTTGGGTTCGTTTTAGCATTTGATGCGAAGCTGCAGTCCGGCCAGCGCTGGGTGGCGGTGGCGCCGCCGGATGGGACCGCGGTGCTGGCGTTGGTGGCGCCTAAGCCAGACTCGCCCACCTCCATCATTTTCGTAACCGAAAATGTGCCTGCAAAGTATCGCGAGTGGCGCGAGCGCGGTGTTCGATTCTCTCATGCCCCGCGCCTGAGAAGGGTCCATCTTGGGCATCCTGGGGAGGCGGGCACCGAAGAGCCGGTCTGGGGAGGTGTCTTTACCCGCTTCCGCGATGTGGATGGAAATTCTTTCGCTTTGGTTGGCTTTGATGAAGTGACACACGAAATAGAAGCGCAGCGCCGCGCAGTGGCCGAGCGGCAAGAAGCGGAACGCCGAGTGGCGCAGGAGCTGGAAATTGCCACGCAGGTCCAAGCCAGGCTTTTTCCGCAAACGCAGCCCCGGCTTCGCACTCTGGACTACGCCGGCATCTGCGTCCAGGCTCGACAGGTCGGCGGCGATTATTACGATTACATCGATCTCGGCCAGGGCCGGCTCGGGCTGGTGATCGGAGACATTGCGGGGAAGGGAATCGCGGCGGCTCTGCTCATGGCTAACTTGCAGGCGAATCTGCGCAGCCAGTGCGCGACCGCTGTAGACGAGCCGGGGCGGTTCTTGCAGTCCGTCAACCGGCTGTTTTTCGAGAACACCATCGAGGCCGCCTACGCGACGCTGTTTTTTGCCGAATACAACGACCGGTCGGGGCGATTGCGCTATGCCAATTGCGGACATCTTCCCGCGCTGGTAGTGAGGAGCGATGGAAGTTGCGAACGGCTGGATCCGACGGCCACCGTGGTGGGAATTTTTTCGGACTGGGAGTGCTCAGTGGGAGAATGCCAACTCACCCCGGGCGACATGTTGACGCTGTACACGGACGGGATCACGGAATCGTTCACTGCTTCGGGTGAGGATTTCGGGGAGCGGCGGTTGATCGAAGCGCTGCGTCAATCGCGCGAACTCGCTCCACAGGCGATGCTGGCTTCAATTGTCGACCAAGTGCGACGATTTAGCGGGCGCGAGCAGCACGATGACATTACGCTGGTGATCGCGCGTTGCCGGGCGGGCTAAGCGTTGGCGCGCGGGAGAAATCGGCGAATGCCTAGGTCGTAGACCAGACCGCCGACGACGCCGCCCACCAGCGGCCCCACGATCGGAACCCAATAGACCGGTTTGCCATCGGTCAGGCCGTTGTTCTTGAAACCGGCGACAACCGTAAACAGCCGCGGTCCGAAATCGCGCGCAGGATTGATGGCGTAGCCGTGCATACCGCCGTAAGCCATCCCGATGACGACCACGATCAGGCCGATCATGAGCGGCTGCAGGTTGGCCGGCGGCTGATTGCGTTCGTCGGTGATGGCGAAGATCATCAGCAGGAGTAAAGCTGTGCCGATGGTTTGATCCAGCAGACCGGCGGACATGATTTCGGGAAACGCCGGGAAGGTGGTGAAGACGCCGGCGGTATGATCCAGATTCGGATCGGTGGCGAGAAAGGCCGGATGGTAATTCCAGAACACGATAGCGGCTGCCAGGAATGCCCCGGCCGTCTGGGCGATAGAATAAGGAAGCACTTTGCGCCAGGGGAAGCCGCGAAATACTGCCAGAGTCAGGGTCACGGCGGGGTTGAGGTGAGCGCCTGAAATTTTGCCGGCGATGTAGATTCCCATCGTAACGGCCAGTCCCCATGCCAGCGTAATGTTGGTGAAGCCGCCGTTGACGATTTCGCCGGGCAAATGGTGGCCGAACAACAGGACCATGGCGACCACGCCGTCGCCGAACAGGATCAGGACCATGGTTCCCAGAAACTCCGCGAGTAATTCGGCTAGCAGGCTCATGTGAAGGGTGGATTGTATCATTAACGTTCCGGCCAAGTCGCTAAGGAAAAGCTTGTGGCGGCGTCCCGATTTTCTGAAACTCTGGACGGGCCAGACCATTTCGGAGTTGGGTTCGCGCATCACTCGCGAAGGGCTGCCGCTTACGGCGGTGTTGGTTTTGGGCGCGCGGCCGGCGCAGATGGGATTTCTGGCCGCCACGGGCGCGGCTTCGGTGCTGCTATTCGGACTGGTGGCGGGGGTATGGGCCGATCGGATTAAGCGGCGGCCGATTATGATCGCCTCGGACCTGCTGCGCGCGGCGCTGCTGGTCACGATTCCCGCGGCGGCGTTCGCCCACCGGATCTCGATGCCTCAACTTTACGTAGTGATCGCGCTGACCGGATTCTGTAGCGTGTTTTTCGACGTGGCATATCAGAGCTACTTGCCGTCGCTGGTGGAACGGGAAGAGCTATTGGACGGCAACAGCAAGCTGGCGCAGAGCAGCGCGATCGCAGAGGTGGCCGGGCCGAGTTTGACCGGAGTGCTGGTGCAGACCATTACAGCGCCGGCCGCCATCCTTTTCGACGCGCTGTCCTTTGTAATCTCGGCGCTCTCGGTGTGGCTGATTCGCAAGCCCGAGCCGGCAAGCAAGCCGTCGCCTGAGCACACACATTTTCGGGACGAAACCATGGCAGGCGTGCGCTTCGTGTTCGCGCAGCCGGTGCTCAAGCCCCTGGCGTGTTTTTCTGTCTGCGCCTACTTTTGCCTGGGAGCGATCGGCCCGCTCTACGTGCTGTTCGCGATCCGGGAATTGCATCTGCCTCCGGCGGCGCTGGGCGCGGTGATCGGCGTAGGAGGCGTGGGAGCCATGCTGGGTGCGACATTTGCGCGGCCGATTGGCCGCGCGCTGGGGCTCGGGCGAACCTTCATCGGCGCGATTGGCGTGGTGGTTTTCGCCCAGCTCTTAATCGCGCTGGCGCACGGCCCGCTGCCGATGGTTTTGTCGTTTCTGATTGTCCAGCAACTGGTCGGCGACTGGGCATTTGCGACGTTCCACGTGCATGAAATCGCGCTGCGGCAATCTCTGGCGCCTGACCATGTTCTGGGGCGAGTGAATTCCGCCATGCAACTGCTCACGCTCGGAATTTACCCGCTGGGAGCTTTACTAAGCGGCGTGCTGGCGCAAAGCATCGGCATGCGCGCCACCATTGCAACGGGCATGCTCGGAGTGGCCCTTTCCAGCATCTGGTTGATCGCCTCACCCGTGCGGCGCTTGGGAGACACCCTGGGGGTTGGAGCTGGCGGAGGGGCTTGAACCCCCGACCCTCTGATTACAAATCAGATGCTCTACCAACTGAGCTACGCCAGCTTATCGGAATCGGAAAAGCGCCGCTAGGCCTTGTCTTGTCCCCATCGTATCAAGCCTGCCGGTGTATCGACAAAAGCCGCGTATCAACCTGGACTTGCGCTCACGCTTTCTTCGGCACGAACGCCAGGAAGCGGCGCGGGTTGTCATAAAGAATGCCGCGCACGGTTTCCTCCTTGACACCCGCCGCGATCAGCTTGGGCGCGAAAACCGTCTTGGTTTTTCCATACAGCGGACCCTCCAGCGTTCGCGCGCCCGTAAAATCGGATGACAACAGAAGCTGGTTCACGTAGCCCGCCTCCAGAAATTTCAGCAGCATCTGTACACGCTTGTCATCGGACACGAAGCGCTCGGAGGTATTCATGCGGTCGAAACCCACCCAAGCGCCGCGCTTGGCGATCTGTCTAATCACTTCCGAGTCCGGATCGTCGAGACAGCAGGTATGGCCGATGGCGATGCGGGCCGGTTTCACGCCCACCGACTCGAACACATCGAGCTGATGCAGACCGGCATCCTTCGGCACGTTGGGGCCAGTGCCGTACGCGTTGTGCGTGAAAATCGAAAGGTTCGTGCGCAGGTGCGTCTTGCCCACCGCACGAAACACTTTCCGCTCGGTATCGCTCATGGCCGCGTTCGGATTCTCGCCGATCTCGCCCAGCGCTCCGTAACGGTTCATACGCGCTTCCTCAACCAGTTCGTCGGCAATCTGGTCTTCGGATTCGGAGGCAATCTCGGGCGGATAACTGCGCTCCATATAGTAGCCGCCGCTCGAAACAATATTCATCCCGGTCCGCTGGGCGATCAACTTTAGATTGTCGAGATTGCGGCGCATGTCGGGATGCCCGCCATCCACGATGCAGACGATGCCGTCCTTCCGGGCCGCCTTCACTTCCTCAATGACTAAATTGACGTCGGAGGTGGCAGCGGGCTGTTTGGGCGGCGGACCATTGCGCGGCGCCAGATCGATCGAAAGGTGTTCGTGAAAAAGAGTCACACCGGAAGCCAGCGCGTCCGGGGGCAAATCCCGGTCGAGCGTCCGGATCACGGCGCCTTTCGGAAAACGAGTCGCTCTGGCGGCCGAGATGGCTCTGGGTAAGGCCGCTAAAGCGGCGCCGCCGGCCAGCCAGTATAACGTGTCCCGGCGCGTCTGCTTGGTCGCCATGGGGAGCCCTCCTCTCAGAGATCGAGCGATCGATGGCAATCATAGCAGAGCACTTTCACCGATACGCCGCGGCCTGGATGTTATAAAGTTCGGCGTATTGTCCGCGCTTAGCCAGCAGATCTTCATGCGTGCCCGTTTCCACCACCCGGGCGCCATCCAGCACCACGATCTGGTCGGCCATGCGCACTGTGCTGAAACGGTGCGACACCAGGATCGTGATGCGTCCGTCGGAGGCGCCGGCATGAGCCGCGGCCGAGTAGCGTTCGAACAGCGCGTGCTCCGTCTCGGCGTCCAGAGCGGCGGTGGGCTCATCCAGAACCAATAGCAGCGGCGTATCGCGCATGAAGCCGCGAGCCAGAGCCAGCTTCTGCCATTGTCCGAAACTCATCTCGGCGCCTTCGGGCCAAGTAGCGCCGAGTTGAGTATCCAGCCGCGCCGGGAGTCGCTCCACCACATCTTCGGCGCCGGCCCGCGCGACTGCCGCAATCACCGCCGGCCGATCTTCGAGCCTGGGCATGTCGCCGAGCCCAACGGTGTGCCGCGCGCGAAATTCGAAGCGGAAAAAATCCTGAAATGCGCCGGCCAGCCGCCCTCGCCATTCATCGGTGGGAATTTTCGCCAGGTCCGCGCCATCCACCAAAATGCGTCCTTGGTCGGGCAGATACATCCGGCAAAGCAGCTTCACCAGCGTGCTTTTGCCGGAGCCGTTCTCGCCCACTATCGCAACCACGGACCCGGCTTTTAACTCCAGGTCGATATCCTCCAGCACGCGGCGCGCGGTTCCTGGATAAGCGAATGAAACGTGCTCGAAGAGGATACCCTGGACCAGGCGCGCGGGAGCAGCTTCAGCGACATGTTCGGTGACTGTAGCGGCATAGTCCTCCAGCCACGCCAGCCTTCGCGATCCTTCCAGCCAGAATCCACGCAAAAAGCCGATCTCGCCCACGGTGGCCGAAATGTAAGCCGAGAGCCGCGATCCGGCCGCGAGCACCAGCAGCACCGCGCCTGCGCCGAGGCCGCGTGAGGAAACGAACACCACCGCGCCGACGTAAGCTGCTCCGAACATCGCCCAGCTCAGCATGTGCCAGGCGGCGCTGGTCCAACGCGCGGCCGCAACCGGCCCGTACCAGCGTTCCCAAGTCTGCCGCCGCTCCCGGACCAGGCGATCGCCGATGCGCGTAACGCGAACCTCCTTGCCCGGTGCCGCGGTGGTGGCGACGGTGAAAAGATGCCGCGCCAGCCGGTTCGCCCAAGCCACACGCTCTTCCACCGCGCGCTCCACGCCAGGCCGCCACGTAGAAGCCAGCACAGTTGGCAGCGCGAAGACCGCCAGCAGCGCTAGCGCGGGATGAACCGACATCAATAGCGCGATGGTCACTGCCAGGCGCAAAATCCAGCCGCAGGTGGAAAACATCGACATGTACATGTGATCGAGCACGAACACCTGATCGCGCAGCATCGCCAGCCGATCCAGATAGTCGGGACGCTCGTGATGAGCGATGGTGGCCACCGAGGCCTGCAGCCGGGCCACGTGCGATTCCAGCGCCACCGCCACGCGATCGCGGAAGCGGCGCTGGGTGCGATCGCTGATCACCTTGAGAAACCACGTAGCCGACGCCGAAACCCCTAATCCCACCGCCGATATGATCAACAACGTGTGATTGGCTCCCAGCAGACCGTCGGCCAGCAGCTTGATCCAAAGCGCCAGCAGCGCATCGGGCAGCGCGGCCAGCAGCGCAAGCCCGAAGGAAACGCCCAGCAGCGCCGGTTCGGCTTGGTAAGCTCTTTTGAGCGCGCGCCACATGGACGGCAGCGCCGGCGGCAGTTGATCAAGCGAGTACATCCAACTCCACTCCTTCCTCGCCCTCCTCGAAACGCGACGCCTGCAATTCGAACATGGTGCGGTAACGGCCGCCGGCGGCCATCAGCTCGTCGTGGCTGCCTAACTCCACCACGCGGCCGTGTTCCAGGACGCAAATGCGGTCGGCGTGGCGCACCGTAGAGAAGCGATGCGAGATCAGGATGGTGGTGATGTTGCGGGTGGCGTTCAGGATGCGCTCGAAAATCTCCGCCTCACCGCGCACGTCCAATTGCGCGGTGGGTTCATCGAGTAAGACCACGCCTGCCCCTTGCATCACGGCGCACAGCGCGCGCGCCAGTGCGATACGCTGCCACTGCCCTCCGGAAAGATCCGTGCCGCCTTGATAGCCGCGCGCCAGGATCGTATCCAGGCCGACCAGTTGCGCCGCGCCCGCTTGGGCCAGTGCAGCCTGGATAACCTGGTCGGGCGCGCCATGCGGAGCAACATTATCGCGCAGCGGCAGCTCGAAGCGAATGAAATCCTGAAAAACCGCCGCCAGGCGCGGGCGCCATGCCACGACGTCGATGGCGCGCAGATCGACGCCATCGATCTCGATGGCGCCCGCCTGCGGGTCGTACAAACGGCACAGCAGTTTCGCGAGCGTGGTTTTGCCCGCGCCATTTTGCCCCACGATCGCCAGCGACGAACCAGCGGGAATGGTCAAATCGAATTCTTCCAGCACCGGCTGCTCCGATCCCGGATAAGCGAAGCGGACATGGCGGAATCGAATTTCGCGCGCCGGCATGCCCTGAGCCTCGCGATTGCCTGAAGCGAGCGCGCCCGCGCGTCCCATGGTCTCGCGCAAACGGAGCACAGCGGCGGCAGGCGCTGAAGCTCCATCCAATGCCCAGGACAATCCCCCGAATGCGATCATGCTGGTGGAGGCGGCAGCGCTGACGAACGTTACCAGCCGCGCGAAGCTCAAGCGGCCGGACGCTGCGTCGTCCGCCATCATCCAGAAGACAAAAACGTTGGCCGAGAGCACCAGTAGCAGACTCCACAATACCGGCCGCTCCCGCAAACGCGTCGCGTTCCATTGCAGGTCCAGGAGCCGGCGACGTTGGGAAGAGAACCGGTCGACTACCCAATCGGCCAGACCGAAGAGCCGCAGTTCCTTAGCAGAAGGTGCATCCACGGCCAGGCGATAGGCATAATCGGCGTGCCGCTGCGCTTGGCGGACTTCGGGCGTGTTGCGATCCTTCCAAACAGCGCTTTCCCGCAGCAACCAATGCGTGGCGATCCACGCTCCCGCCAGCAGCACGGGCGCCCACCAATTGTAGGCCGCGAGCAGGGCTGCCGATGCGAGTCCGCCAAACAGCTCGACCAAACCGGACGAGATGAAACCCATGGAGATTGCGAGCGGCGGACCACTAATGCCGAGATCGAAGTCTCGCGCCATGGCGAGGTCAGTGGTAAGCCGAGGGTCTTCGAGATGTCCCATTCCGGGAGGACGCACGCAGGCTTGGGTAAGTTGATCGTAGAGCCATGCCGCCGTGCGGCTGCCGAGGTTCGTTCCGAGCACCTGATGCAAGGGCCCAAGAATCTGCAGCAGGACAAAAATCGTGCCGACCGCCGCGAGCGGCACTGCGAGAGAGCCCCTGTGCTGCACCGCGCCCACCAGCACTCCCATGGCGATGGCAAACAGCGCGGGCAGCAGTCCACGAAAGACCAGAACGACCCACCACGCGACCGCGAGGCCCCGATCGGCCCGCAGCAGAACGCCAAAAAATTTCCATTGATTGCTGCTGCGAACTTGGCCGATTCCAGTCGTCATTGGTCTGAACCGCGTGCGGCGGCTGCCGAAGGGGCTTTACCAGCGTAGCTCCGCTGAGGCCCGCATAAGAGAAACTTCAGGCGCCAAGAAAGGTTACGCACATGAATATTCCGACGGCTGCGTTCTATAACGAATCGGGCAAGTGGATGATGCGGGCGCCGTTTTGATTGATGGCTGCACCGCGCCTCCGGGTTAACTGGAGCGGGAGACGGGAATCGAACCCGCAACCAACAGCTTGGAAGGCTGTGACTCTACCATTGAGTTACTCCCGCGCTCAGCGTAGCCGATGGCGCTATGCACCTAAAACATAACACAGCGTCGAAGTTCCAAGATGTCTGAACGCATAGCGGTCGGAGTCGGAAATGGGAATGCGCCGCAGCTCAGCGTTTTGACTCTGGCGTATCCGACCCCTCCGCTGTCTCTGGGCTGCGGACCAGGCGGACGATCTCGGCATCCGAGACGACGATCAGACCATCTTCCAGCATTAGTTCAATGGCTTCCGCGGCGGCGGCTATTTTCTCCGGAGCATCGATCACCGAAATCATAATGGGCATGTCGCGCGAGACATGGAAAAAGCTCTTCTTGTGCTCGTGGCCCTTGGCGCCGTATCCCAGGATGCCTCGATATACCGTAGCGCCGTCGATGTCCAGCATACGAAGCTTCTTCACGATGGCGTCGTAGAGCGGCTCGCCGTGCCATTTGTCGGCTTCGCCAATGAACACGTGCAGAAGTTTGGCGTGGCCTGCGCGGCGCTGGTGCGGCAGCTTGGGCTCGGGCTTCGCCGACTTGCGCGCATGTTTGACCACGGTGGTATCGGTCACCTCGATCAGGCCGTCAGAAACCATTTCGTACAGCGTCGGAAGCAGTTCCTCGACTTTCTCGGGCGTCTCGATGAACTCGATGCGGATGGGCAAGTGCTGCGCCATAACTTCGATCTTGGGCGTATGCAGTTGCTGGTGCGATCCAAAGCCGGAATAGGCGCGCGTGGCGGTGGCGCCCGAGACTCCCTTGTGCATTAGGAAATTCATGATGGAGTCGTGCAGGGCGAGCATGTGGTGCTGGGTTTCTTCGTTGATGAAGATGGTGACTTTCTTGGCCGGGCCCCTGGTCAGCATTCCATCTCCTTCAGCGGCCGGCCCGCAAGGCTAGCAGCGCTCCCAGCCACACGCCCAGATATCCGACGCCGACGCTCGACAGCGTGTACAGCGCCGCCAGCCAATTCTCGCCATCGCGCACGGCCTGAAATGTTTCGTACTCGAAGCTGGAGAAAGTGGTGTATCCGCCCAGGAAGCCGACCACCAGGAACAGGCGCCAGTTGGGATGCGGATTGAGGCGCTCGGTAAGAAGCATCATGAGCAGTCCGATCAGGAACGAGCCTGTGACGTTGATGATGAACGTGCCCAGCGGAAACCGGCCGCCGTATTTGGCCATGATCCAGGTGCCGGCCGCGTAGCGAGCCAACCCGCCGAGCCCCGCTCCGGCGAGCACTACAAAATATCGGTCCAAGTATAACCCTCTCCTTTTGCATCATGAGCTTTTTCGTGGTTTGCGCGAGAGGCTGGTACCAACGCTCCCACAGCGAGAACCACTGCAAGAGTTATTGGCCGCGCAGGTCGGCGTTAAGCGAACTCCACCGCTAGGCTCAGCGTACAACGATTCGGATTCGCGGAGCAAGCTCTTACTTGGCGGCAACCACGCCCAACGGCTCCCGACTGATAATTGAGTTATGCGATTCGTTCCCGTCTCAGCAACGCTCGTTCTATTTGCAGCCATGATTTCTGCTCAGACCCGCCAGGTTTCCGACGCCGAGGTGAAGCGAGTGCATAACTCGGCTATTCTCATTGACACTCACAACGACATCACCAGCCGCACCGTGGACGGCTACGACATCGGGGAAGCTAAACATGACGGGCATACCAATGTCACCGCTCTCAAGGAAGGCGGGGTGGGAGCGCAGTTCTTCGCCGTTTACGTCTCGGCTGAATACGTCAAGGGCAATCACTCGGCCAATCGGACGCTGCAGATGATCGACACTGTCCGGCACGACATCGTCGCGCGCTATCCCAACGACTTCGTTCTGGCCACCACCGCCGACGACATCGAGCGCATTCATCGCGACGGCAAGATCGCGGCGCTGATGGGGATCGAAGGCGGGCATGCGATCGAAGACAGCCTGCGGCTGCTGCGCGATTATTACGCGCTCGGGATTCGCTACATGACCTTGACGCATGCGAACACCAACGATTGGGCCGATTCGTCGGGGGACATCGCCGACACGAAGGTGGCGCACCACAACGGGCTCACCAGTTTCGGCAAGCAAGTTGTGCGCGAAATGAACCGGCTGGGCATGATGGTGGACATCTCGCACGTGGCCGACAAAACCTTCTGGGACGCGCTGAGCGTCAGCACCGCGCCCATGATTGCGTCGCACTCGTCTTGCCGCGCGCTATGCAACGTTCCCCGCAATATGACGGATGAGATGATCGTGGCGCTGGCCAAGAAAGGCGGCGTGGTGCAGGTGAATTTCAACTGCGGCTTTTTGTCGGAAAAGTCGGCGGCGGCGGCCAAGCTGGTTAAGCCGAGCACGCTGCCGGGCGCCCGCGGCGAGGATGCCGACATTGCGGAGTACAAGAAGAAAGTTCCGCCGGCAACGCTGGAGGACGTGGTGGCGCACATCGATCACATCGTCAAGATCGCCGGGGTCGGCGCGGCCGGGATCGGGAGCGACTTCGATGGCGTCTCCTGCACGCCGACGGGTCTGGAAGACGTTTCGAAATTCCCGAACCTGACGCGGGCGCTGCTGGAAAAAGGCTACTCGGCTGAAGACATTCGCAAGATTTACGGCGGCAATACTCTGCGAGTGATGCGCGCGGTGGAAGCCGAGGCCAGGAAAGAACAGGCCGCTCAATAGGCTCGCTCGGCGCCGCCAGCCAGCAGGTAGTCCGCTAAATGTTGGTTGATCGCGTTCGTCGCGCGTGAGCGATCATCAGTGCAATCCACGGAGGTAGGCCAAAGACCACTGCCTGAACAAGAAGCGCCACGCCCAGCCCCAACAAGGCAACATCCTGTGATAGACTTCCTGAAATTTCTGGCAGTAAATGTTCGAGGACAAAGCGGGTGGCGGCAACAATAGCTATTTCGGGCAGCATTAGATGTCCGACTGCTTCCTGCCATGGACTCAGTGGTTGCCCTGAGGGTGTGCCCATCAACGATAGTAGGAGCGCAACCTCGCATATTGCACCAAAGGCCAAACAAGCACCAACTCTCCGCATTCACATCAATAATACCCGACCCGGAGTTTATACCGGGCCTGGGATGATGGCGGTCTTGGCCACAAGGGAAACGCGCCGATCATGCGGCTTCCAGCAGTTCACGCACGGACCGGATGTGATCGCTAATGCCCGCAGCCATCGCCGGTGTGGTGCGTAGCGACTTATGAACGCGCCCGAAGTTGTACCAGCAATACCAACTTTTAGCGCGCCACCAGCCAGCAGCGTGCTGCCTCGGGTTACCATGGAGAATTACCCCGAGATGCCGCTGCGCTTCTACAACACCCTTACCCAGCAGGTGGAGCCATTTGCTCCTCTGCACGACAACATCGTACGCATGTACACTTGCGGGCCGACGGTCTATAACTACGTCCACATCGGCAATCTGCGCACATTCACGTTCCAGGACATTCTGCGGCGCTGGCTGCAGGCGCGCGGATATCAACTGGACCACGTCATGAACATCACCGACGTGGAGGATAAGATCATCCGTAACGCGTCGGCGGAGCACAAATCGATCGCCGAATATACCGAGAAGTACACGCAGGCATTTCTCGAAGATACCGCCGCGCTACGTCTGCAACGGCCGGAGCGCCTGGTGAAAGCGACGGATCACATCCCGGAGATGGTGCGCGCCATTCAAGACCTGGAACGCGGCGGCTACACCTATCAAAGCGACGGCTCCATCTATTACCGCATCTCGAAGTTTCCCGGGTACGGCAAGCTCTCGCATAACGATTTCAGCGGTATTCGCGCCGGCGCGCGGGTCGACGTGGACGAATACGACAAGGCCAATGCGCGGGATTTTGTGCTGTGGAAGGCGCGCAAGAATGGCGAGCCCTATTGGGACAGCGATATCGGCCCGGGCCGGCCGGGCTGGCACATCGAATGTTCCGTGATGGCGATGAAGTATCTGGGCGAGACGCTGGATATTCACGCCGGCGGCGTCGATCTGGTTTTTCCGCACCACGAGAACGAGATCGCGCAGTCGGAAGCGATCACTTGCAAGCCCTTCGCGCGATTCTGGCTGCATTCGGAATTTCTGAACGTCGAAGCGCAGAAGATGTCCAAGTCCGCGGGAAATTTCTACACTCTGCGCGATCTGCGCGAGCTGGGTTATGCACCGGAGCCCATCCGCTATCTGCTGGCCTCGGTCCCGTATCGCAAGAAGTTGAACTTCACCTTCGACGGGTTGAAGGCGGCGGCCACCGCGATCGATCGTTTGCGGAATTTTAAGCTGCGCCTGGAGACCGACAGATTCCCCGAAGGCGCGAACGAGAAATTGCTGGAGCGAACGAAGGCAGCTGCGCAGCGGTTTGCCGAGAGCCTGGACGACGACCTGAACACGGCCGAAGCGCTGGCCGCGCTGTTCGAGTATGTGCGGGATGCCAACACGGCCATGGACTCGGGCGAGTTTCGCGCCGGAAACATACCGTCCGCGCTTGAGCTGCTGGACGAGTTCGACCGGATATTCGATGTGCTGCGGCCCTCCCGCAGCGAAGAGGGCATTACCGACGCGCAGGTGGAGGCCCTGATCGCGGAGCGCGCGCAGGCCAAGAAGAATCGCGACTTCGCCCGCTCGGACCAGATCCGCCAGCAATTGCTCGACGGTGGCATAATTCTCGAAGACACCAAGGAGGGGGCACGCTGGAAAAGGAAGTGAGGCGATGAAAATCGAAACTAAGGCCGTCCATGCGGGAGATCGCAGGCCAGATCTGAACGCGCCCGGAGCATTCATCCCGGTGACGACGCCCATCTACACCGCGGCCAGTTATGTTTACGAGAGCACGGCCAAGCTGGACCGGGTGCTGGGCCGCGAAGAGGAAGGCTTTTGCTATTCGCGTTACGACAACCCCACCAATACAGCGCTCGAAGAACTCATGACAGCGCTCGAAGGTGGGCAGGGCGCGCTGGCTTGTTCGTCGGGAATGGCGGCCATGCACATCGCCGTACTGGCCGCGCTCACGGATCGCCGCAAGTCGGTTCTCGCGGCTAGCGCATTGTATGGGGCTACCACCAGCTTGCTAACCAAGGTGCTGGAGCCTCTAGGGATCGAAGTGAATTTCATGGATGTATGCAACCTGGATGAAGTGCGCGACAAGATCGCCGCAATCAAGCCCGGTTGCGTGCTCATGGAGACCATTTCAAATCCGCTGCTGCGCGTGGGGGCGATGGATCGAATCGCGGAGCTGACGCGCGAGGCGGGCGCCGCACTGCTGGTGGACAACACCTTCGCGACACCGCTGCTGGTGAGGCCTCTGGAGGTGGGCGCGCACTTGTCGGTGCATAGCGCGACTAAATTTCTGGCAGGCCACGGAGACGTATTGGGCGGCGTGATTATCGCCGACAGGGAGCACGCCGACCGGGTTCGTTCGCTGAGCCGAACCGTGGGGCCTGTGTTGGGTCCATTCGAAGCCTATTTGACGATGCGCGGCATCAAGACCTTCACGCTGCGCGTGGAACGGCAGTGCTCCAATGCCTGCCGCATCGCCACCTGGCTTAGCTCGAATCCGCGAGTCTCGCGCGTGCATTACCTGGCGGACCCGAAGCATCCCGACGCCACGGTCATCCGGCGGTTGCTGCCCGAGGGACTGTACGGCGCCGTGGTTAGCTTCGAGCTAAAGGATGCTCGTAAGGAAGATGTCATGGCGTTCATGGACCGGCTAAAGCTGGTGGTGCGCGGGACTTCGCTGGGCGACGTGCACAGCTTGATGCTGTATCCAGCCATCGCCTCGCATCGCGATATCGCGCCCAAGCAGCGCGAGCGCATGGGCATCCATGACGGACTGGTGCGGCTGTGCGCCGGGATCGAAGCCGTGGAGGACATCATCGCCGACCTGGATCAGGCTCTGGGAGGAGATCATTCACTGCAGTAAGGCAACACGGTGAAGCAGCTCACGTTACTCCTGCTTCTTGCCGGCAGTTTGACGGCGGGCACGATTTCGCTCGGAACCGGAAGCATCAGCGTCTTCGCGAGCTACACCGACAGCAGCACGCCGCCGGCCTACGTTACCAACGCGAGTGCGTTCGGCTTCATGCTGACGGACGGGATTACGACCATCAGCGGCACGCAACGCCGGAACACCGATCCGACGGGTGGTCCGAACGCGGCGCTCGAGACGGTGGCTACGTTTGACGGCCGCCAGACGACGATTACGGGAACGATCAGCGCGCTGACCATCGCGGATTCTGAAGGCAGTTCCGGAGGGCACTCTCAGGCTTTCGCGATCGGGCTCTGTACCGGAGGCTGGCGGGACCAGGCCGCCGCCACCTACAATCTGGACCTGCTGGCGGGTCAACCGAGTCCCGCCACGGATGGATTCTCCGGCATCGCTTTTGGCTCACGGAATGGCTCGTTGTATTTGGTTGCCTATGACTATGACAACCAGCCGGACCAAATCTTCTACGACCTCGGGCAGGCGCGTCTGGCAGCGGGGCAATCCATCTTGACGCCGCTTTCCTTCACCCTGGTGTACGCGCAGAATATGCTGACGGTGACTGTGAACGGCCAGCCGCTCGGCTCGGTTGAGACTTCGCACGATTTCTCGAGCGCTTTGCTGGTCGCCATGGGAGGCAGCGTGGATCCGGCCAACGGCGTCGGGACCATGGCCTTCTCGAATCTGACTGCTTCGACACCGGGCACACCCGGCGCCCCCTCGCTTCTTTATACCGTTTCGGGCGATCAACAGACGGCGGCGGCGGGCGCGACACTGCCTCAGCCAGTGGTGGCGGGCGTAGTGGATTCGTACCGTAATCCGCTGGCCGGCGTGCTGGTCAGTTTCGCTGCGGGCGATGCCACGGCGTCGCCGAGCTCGGTCACCACCGACTCGTCCGGACGTGCGGCTACCAATGTCACGCTGGGCTTCGCGCCAGGAAGCGCGAACGTTATCGCCTCGGTTGCCACGCTGCCGCTGCTCACGTTTCACTTCACCGCACTGATGGCTTCTTTTGGTCCGGTTATTTCGGCGGTGGTCAATGGCGCGAGCTTCGGTCCCATCATCTCCTCCGGTGGATGGGCCAGCATCGAGGGGGCAGATCTGACTGGAACCACGGACATCGCCAGCACCAGCGGGACTTCGCTGCCCACATCGCTCGACGGCGTGTCGGTAAGCATCGACGGCCTGCCGGCATTTGTGTATTACTTGAGCGCCAGTCAAATTAATGTGATCGTTCCGGACGATGCTACCAATGGCGGCGTGGACGTGCAGGTGACCAGCCAGGGTCTAACCAGCAACATCGTTACCGCGGACAAGGAGGATTTCGGGCCGAGTTTATTCATGTTCACGCCAAACTACCCAGCGGCCGCGCACGCCAACGGGTTGTATTTGGGCCCGTCCGATATTCTTTCGGGTGTCGTCACACAACCCGCCACGCCGGGGGAAGTGATACTTCTGTTTGGCACCGGTTTTGGCCCGTCTAATCCGCCGGTGCCCGCTGGACAATTGATTACCAATGCAGCGCCGCCCGCGCAATTGGTCAGCGCCACGGTGGGGGGCGTTCCCGCCAGCGTCCAAGGCTATCTGGTCTATGCGGGTGTGTACCAATTCAATCTGACGGTTCCGCAGCTGCCCCCAGGCGATGCGGCGCTGTCGCTGTCCGTTGCAGGGCAGGCGACCCAAGGCGGCGTGCTGTTGACGATCGGCCCGTGAGGCGCCGCGCTCTAGCGGCTGCTGGATTGGATCTGGACCAGGGGCTCGTTGGGTGCGGTGCTCGCGATGGTCTGCGGATCGCGCCAGAAATCCATGTAGGAGATCTGGTGAACGCAAGACACGGTGCAGAACGGCGCGCATCCTTTCTGGGTTAGGTATTCGCGCCGGATATCAGCCAGCGAGTATTCGGCCAGCGGTTTGGCGGGAAAGCCGCGCTGCTGCGAGCAGTAGTGCACCAGCCCGTCTTCGCACACGTACAGATAGCGCGCGCCGGCCCGGCAGCGCCAATCGCTGGCACGGCCGTGCGCGATGTCATCCTGAAAGCCGTTGATCTGCGAAAAATTCTTCTTCTCAAAACTCTTCATCGCCAGGAAGACGTCGCGCTCGCGATCGGCGATGGGTTTGAGCTGGCCGGCGTGGTCATGGATGATTCCGACCGTTGAGGTGAATCCCAGCTCGAGCGCGCGGCGGCCCACCGTCAGCGCGTCTTCTGGTTGGTGAATACCACCGCCGAGCACCGAATTGATGTTCACGTGAAACAAGGCATGCTCGGCCAGAATCTGGAGCTTCTTGTCCAGCACCTTGAGGCTTTTCTTCGAGACATCGTCGGGCATGACGTTGTCGATGCTGATCTGCATGTGATCGAGGCCGGCGTCGTTCAACTGCTGCACGCGTTGCGGCGTCAGCAGGTAGCCGTTGGTAATCATTCCGGCAATGATGCCCAGGCTGCGCACGTGCGAGATCAGGCGGTCGAGTTCGGGATGCAGCAGCGGTTCGCCTCCGCTAAAAGTGATGATGGTGGTGCCCAGCGCGGCCAGATGATTCAAACGTCCGATCATGACCTCGACCGCTACGGGCTTGGAGAAGTCGTCGTACTCGTTACAGTAGGTACACGACAGGTTGCAGCGCCGGATGGGAATGATGTGGGCCATCACCGGATGAGCGGTGGAAGCCAACCCCTTCCAGATCATTCGCCATTCGCGCAAGCGCCGGTTCAGAGCCCGGGCATCTCTGCGGAACTTGAATCGCAACGTCGCCATTCGGGGCGGTAACAGTTATGTCTATTGAATCATAATCTTCCAAAAAACGCATCAACCCGGAGCCGAACGGCTGAGTCTACCATTCCAACGGTGTCCTAGCGAAGCCGGCCGCGGGTTGGCAAAATCAATAACAGCCGCAGTGCGGATGAATCGAAAGATTTTGTAACCTGTGCCCGCTGGTGCGACACCTAACACTGACAGCGTGTTATTCTGAGTGCAGTCTGGAATCTCTCATGCGCGGCCGGACGTATCTGATGGCTGGCTTCCCGGCTGTTTCGTCGGCTGGCGGCGTTCATGCATTCGCAAGGGAATTCCGGGATCCAGCGATACAAAATTACAACTCTCCGATCGGTGTCAGTTACGTCATTTATTGCGATGACCCACTAAGCGAACAGAGCGCGCCGCGCGCAATGGGAACAGAAAACACTCGCGGCGCGCTGCGTTGTTCGCGTTTTCTGGAGAGGAGTCCGGCAGTCAGTCCCGATGTTTGAGTTTCTATTTAAATATCCTCGCACCGTTTTCTCGAAGGGCACGTTTGTGCTGCTTGGCCAGTGGCCGCTTTGGGCGCTCGCCCTTACGCTGCTGGCGGCTGCAGCCGGATTGGGTTATGTGATTTGGCGCCGGCGCAGAGCGGTGGCTCCTTCCATACGCGGGGGCCGAACGGTGGTGGTGTGGGTGCTGGAATCGCTCTTTGTGTGCCTGCTGTTGTTTCTTTTGTGGCAGCCGGCCCTGAGCATCTCGACGTTGCGGCCACAGCAGAATATTGTCGCGGTGGTGATCGACGACAGCCGGAGCATGTCGGTAGCGGACGACGGGCAGTCCCGCAGAGACCAGGTTTTAAAGACGCTCAACAGCGGTCTACTCAGTAGCTTGCAGGCCAAATTTCAAGTCCGACTTTATCGCTTCGGCGACCATCTGGCACGCCTGGAAAAGCCCGACCAGCTTACTGCCAGCACGCCTGCCACACGCATCGGCGACAGCTTGAAGGAAGTGGTGGCGGACGCCGCCAGCCTGCCGATCGGCGCGGTGGTGCTGATGAGCGATGGGGCGGACAACTCGGGCGGCATCGATCTGGAAACGATCTCGGAAATCAAGCGCCAGAGGATTCCGATTCATACCATTGGCTTCGGCCGCGAGAAAATGGAGCGCGACATCGAGCTGACCGACGTGCAGTTGCCTCGGCGATCGCTAGCCAAGTCGCGGCTGGAAGCCAATGTGAGCTTCCGGCAGGCGGGATTCAAGGGCGAAAAAGCGCATCTGGCGGTGCGAGAAGCAGGAAAGGTTTTGGCGGCTCGCGACATCGTTCTGAAGGGGGACGGCGCCGCGCAAACCGAAGCCATCTTATTCAATGCCGGAGACGCGGGCGTGAAGAATCTGGAATTCTCCATCGATCCTTTGCCGACCGAGGAAAACCGCCTCAACAATTTGCAAACACGCGTGCTCAACGTGGATGCGTCCACGCCGCGCATCCTTTATATGGAGGGCGAGCCGCGCTGGGACTACAAATTCCTGCGCCGAGCCGTGGAGGACGACAAGAACATCGCGCTCTACAGCATCGTGCGCACCACGCAGAACAAGAACTACACGCAGACACCGGATAAGAAGCACCCCGAGCTGTTTGAAAATTTCCCGTTTCCCACCAAGGTGGAGGATCTTTTCGATTTTCAGGGCCTGATTCTGGGCAGCATCGAAGCCAGTTATTTCACGCCGCAACAGCAGGAGCTGATCCAGCAGTTCGTCGACCGGCGGGGCGGGGGATTGCTCTTTCTGGGCGGGCGGTCGGCGCTGGCCGACGGCGGCTACGACCGGCCTCCTTTCGACGATCTGCTGCCGGTCCGCTTGCCGAACCATAAGGGCACGTTCCATCGCGAACACGCCACCGCCGAGCTGACGCCCTCGGGCCGGGACAGCCTGATCACGCGCATCGAAGAGAATCCCGACGCCAACGTGGCGCGCTGGAAGAAGCTTCCTTATATGTTGAGTTTTCAGGAAGTGGGCACGCCCAAGCCGGGCGCAACCGTGTTGGCGGAAATGACCGTCGCGGGGCACTCGCCCATGCCGTTACTGGTAACCGAGAAGTATGGACGGGGCCGCACGGCCGTTTTTGCGACCGGCAGCGATTGGACCTGGCAGATGCTGCAACCGGTGGAAGACATGAGTCATGAGATATTCTGGCGTCAGATGCTGCGCTGGCTGGTGAGCGATACTCCGACGCGCGTGGTTGCGTCCACGCCGAGCGCCGTGCTCGAAGACGACGGGCATGTACGGCTGCGCGCCGAGGTTCGCGATACCACTTACCTTCCCACCAGCGATGCGGAAGTGCAGGCGCGCGTGGTGGGACCCGACGGCGCGGCCGAAACCGTGGATCTGCATCCCGACCCTATCGAGCAAGGCGTTTACCTGGCAGATTGGGACGCCGGACGCGCTGGCTCATACATCGCCGAGGTCACCGCGCACCGCGGCCAGCAGGACTTGGGACGGGACGTGATCACTTTCCGCCGCGAAAACGGAATGGCCGAGAATTTTCATTTGGAACAGAACCGCGAGTTGCTCGAAAAGCTTTCCTCGCAGACCGGTGGGCGGTATTACAAGCCCGGCGAAGTGAGCCGGCTGGGCGAAGACATTTCGTATTCGGAAGCGGGCATCAGCGTTCGCGAGACCCGCGATCTTTGGGATATGCCGGCCGTGTTCTTCTTCGCGCTGCTGCTGTGCTGCGCTGAGTGGCTGTTGCGTAGAAGGTGGGGTGTAGTATGAAACGCGCGGCCTGTACGCTGGTAGCCACGCTGGTTCTGGCATCCCTGGCTCACGCCACCACGTTCTATGTCACGGTAGCGGGGCTGGGCGGGGAACCGGATTACGAACAGCGCTTCACTTCTCTGGCGCAGGAGGTCGACAAGCTGGTCCGCTCCAACCCGGACGCCAAAGTCACCACGCTCTCGGGACCTCAAGCCACCAAAGCGCAAATTCAAAGCGCGCTCGGACAGATCGCAAAAGACGCCAAGCCGGCCGACGCGCTGGTGGTGATGTTGATTGGCCACGGCAGCTTCGATGGCTTTGAATATAAGATCAACCTGCCGGGCCCGGATTTGTCGGGAGTGGAGCTGGCTGCGCTGTTGGACCGCATTCCCGCCACCCGGCAGCTCATCGTGAACATGACTAGCGCCAGCGGCGGGTCGCGAGCGGCACTTGAAAAGCAAGGCCGCGTCGTCATCACAGCCACCAAGAGCGGCACCGAAAAGAACGCTACCGTATTTGCGCGCTACTGGGTGGAGGCGTTGCGCGATCCGGCCGCCGACACCGACAAGAACGAAACCGTCACGGCGCTCGAAGCGTTCAACTACGCCAACGAAAAAACCGCGGCATTTTACGAATCCCAGAAACGCCTGGCCACCGAACATCCGACGCTCGAAGATACCGGCCAAGGCGATGGCGCGCGCAAGCCGTCACCTGAAAACGGCCAGGGATTGCTGGCTTCCCATTTCACCCTGCTGCGCTTCGGATCGACGCAAATGGCCGCCACGACGCCCGAAAAGAAGGCGCTGCTCGATAAGCGCGAGGATCTGGAACAGCAAATCGACAAGTTGAAATACGAAAAAGCGGCGCTGCCACCGGACGAGTACAAGAAACAGCTCGCCGATTTGTTGCTCCAGTTGGCGAAGACTCAAGCGGAGTTGGACAAATGAAACTCGCGGCGTTGGTTTGTGCGCTCGCGGCGCTTCCGCTTTCGGCTCAGACTCTAAATGAATGCCGCAGCTTGCGCCATCACGGACAACTGGGACCCGCGCAGACCTGTTTCGGGCGCCTGGCCAATGGCACCGATCCCTACCTGCGCGCCGAGGGCCTGTGGGGGATTGAGGCCTACAAAGAAGCCAACGATCAATTCCGAGATGTCGTCAAAGCCAATCCCAAAAATGCGGAATATCGTGTGCGCTGGGGCCGGCTGTTTCTGGAGCGCTTCGTTCCGGAAGAAGCCAGCGGCCTGTTTACCGAGGCCCTCCAGATTGACAAGAACAATGCCGACGCGTATCTGGGATTGGCGCTGGTCGCCGCACAGGACTACGGCAGCAAGGCGGTCGAATTCGCGCAGAAGGCCGCGGATCTGAATCCGAAGCTTTTTGAAGCGCACGAGCTGCTGGCCTATCTGGCGCTCGAAGACACTGACGAAACGCTGGCAGCCAATGAAGCGGACAAGGCGATCGGTATCTCGCCCGAAGCGCTGGATGGGATGGCGATTCATGCCACCATCGATTTCCTGCACGACAAAAAAGAATCGCCCTGGATGGATCGGATTTTCAAAATCAATCCGGTGTACGGCGAAGCTTACTCCACGGCCGCCCACTTTTTCTTCATCAATCGACGTTACGACGAAGAGATCGCGGCCTACCGTAAGGCGCTGGAGTTGAATCCGCAGCTCTGGGACGCGCGGTCGCAACTTGGAATCACGTTAATGCAATTGGGCCAGGACGCGGAAGCGCGCGCGCAACTGGAACAGTGCTACAACGCCAAGTACACCAGTAACGAGACGGTGAACGCCCTGCGCCTGCTGGATAGCTACAAGGACTACGAGACTTTCAAAACCGACAACACCATCATCCGGCTGCAGAAGAAAGAAGCCGATCTGCTGCACCCGTACGTTGAAGCCGAGCTGAAAAAGATCATCGCGACTTACGAGAAGAAATACCAGATGAAGCTGAACGCTCCGGTGCAGGTGGAAGTCTACCCGAACCACGATGACTTCGCGGTCCGCACCGCGGGCATGCCGGGCATCGGCGGTATTCTGGGCGTGACGTTCTCGCATGTAGTCGCGATGGACAGCCCGTCCGGCCGGCCTCCGGGCAGCTACCATTGGGCCACCACGCTGTGGCATGAGATGAGCCATGTCTTCGTGATTCAAGCCACCAACGGGCGCGTCCCACGCTGGTTCACCGAGGGCCTGGCGGTGTATGAAGAAACGGCGGCGTCGCCGGATTGGGGCGATCGCTTCGATCCCGAAGACATCCAGGCCATCCAGAATAAGAAGCTGCTGGGCATCGCGCAGCTGGAGCGCGGCTTCATTCGTCCCACTTATCCTACGCAAGTGGTCGTCTCCTACTATGAAGGCAGCAAGGTCATTTCCTTCATCGTCGAAAAGTGGGGCTACTCGAAGATTCTGGAAATGATCCAGTCCTTCGCCAAGCTGGAACCCACACCCGACGTGATTCAGAAAGACCTGGGACTCTCGACCGAAGAATTCGACAAGCAGTTCTTCGCCTGGCTGGACGCGCAAACCAAGACCACCGTGGATCATTTCGCGGAATGGCGAAAAGCCGTGAAAGGCATGGTGGACGATCTGCGCGCCAAGAAGTACGACGACGTAATCCGGGTCGGCACGCAAATTGAAGGCTACTACACCGACTACGTCGAACCTGGCAGCGTCTATGAATTGTTGTCGGACGCCTACACGGCCAAGGGCGATAAGGCTGCGGCTCAAAAGGAACTGGAAAAATACAACACCGTCGGCGGGCGCAGTCCGCTGCTGGTGGAACGCCTGGCGACCATGGAAGAGGAAGCCGGCGACCCCAAGAAAGCCGCTGCCACGCTCAATCGTCTAAACTACATTTATCCGGAAGACCAGGATCTGCATAAGCGGCTCGGAGATCTGTGGCTGGCTCAGAATAACTTGCCGGGCGCGATTCGCGAGTATCAGGCCTTAGTGGCTTTGAAACCGCTAGACCAGGCCAGCGCCCATTATGAGTTGGCCGAAGCGCTCAAAAAGGCCGACCGGATAGAAGAGGCCCGAGATCAGGTGTTGCTTTCTTTGGAAGCCGCGCCCAGCTACAAGCCGGCGCAGAAACTGCTGCTCGAAATCTCAAAATAAAAACCATGTCCACTCTAAGCACTGCTCTAAGCACAGCCATTGCCGATTCGGCGGAACTGAAGGAACGGATTGATCGCTTCCAGGAGGTGCACCGCGGGATCGTCCGCGAAGTTCGCAAGGTCATCGTCGGACAGGAAGAGGTTGTCGAGCAGGTTCTGATCGCGCTTTTTGTGGGCGGCCATTGCCTGATCACCGGTTTGCCCGGAACCGCCAAGACGCTGCTGGTTCGAACCCTCGCCCAGACGCTCGGACTGGTGTTCAAGCGCATTCAGTTCACCCCCGATCTCATGCCTTCCGACATCACCGGCACGGACATCATCGAGGAAGACACCACTACCGGGCACCGCAGTTGGACCTTTGTTCCCGGCCCCATCTTTTCCAATATCTTGTTGGCGGATGAAATCAACCGCACTCCTCCCAAGACGCAGTCGGCGTTGCTGGAGGCCATGCAGGAGCTTTCTTGCACGGTGCGCGGCCACATGTACCAGATCAACGCGCCTTTCTTCGTGCTGGCAACGCAAAACCCCATCGAGCTGGAAGGCACCTACCCGCTGCCTGAAGCTCAGCTGGACCGCTTCCTGTTCAACACGGTGCTGGATTATCTTTCGGCCGACGACGAAGTGAAAGTGGTGGATCTCACCACCACCACGCGAGTGGCCAAGGTGGATTCGGTGACCAACGCCGAAGAGATTCTGAGCTTCCAGCAGTTGGTGCGCATGGTCCCGATTGCCGACTCGGTGGCCCGCTACGCGGTGGAGCTGGTGCGCGCCACGCGTCCCAACGACGAGAGCGCGCCCGATTTTGTGAAGAAGTACGTCAATTTCGGCGCCAGCGTCCGCGCCGCGCAATTCGTGGTACTGGCGGCTAAGTCGCGAGCGTTGCTGCGCGGCCGGTATCATGTCGCCTACGAAGACATCCGCATCCTGGCCGCTCCCATCCTGCGTCACCGCATTCTTTTGAACTTCCACGCTGAATCCGAGCGTCTCGATTCCGACGCCATCCTCAAGCGCCTGCTGGAGTGGAAGCCGGAGCCGAAATGACGTGGTAGCGCGCGCACCCGTGCGTGCCGCGTCGACCTGCTTGTCGGCGCTCATTATGAACGAATGAGACTTTGCAAGTGTCACCAAGCACCCCAACCCGCTTCATCGATCCGGCACTACTAGCCGGTCTCTCGCACCTGGATCTTGTCGCCAAGACTGTGGTCGACGGCTTCGTGGCCGGGCTGCACAAATCCCCCGATTTCGGTTTCAGCCAGGAGTTCGCCGAATATCGCGCCTACACGCCCGGCGACGATCTGCGGCACGTCGATTGGAACGTATTCGCACGCACTGAGCGCATGTATTTGAAGCGCTATCGTGGCGAGACCAACAGCCAGCTCACGCTCTTGCTGGACAGCAGCGCGTCCATGGGCTACAGCTCGCATACCATTACCAAGCTCGACTATGGCCGCTACCTGGCGGTTTCGCTCGCATATCTCGCCAACCAGCAGCGCGACGCGGCGGGCGTCATCATTTTCGCCGATGATGTAGCTAACTACGTCCAGCCGTCCACGCGGCAGGGCCAGTTCATGCGAGTGGCGCACGCTATCGAAAAAGCCGAGCTCGGCACGCGCACCGATTTCGCCAAACCCTTCATTCATTTTCAGCAGTTCCTCAGGCGGCGCGGCATCGTGGTGGTCATTTCCGATTTCTATGAAGACCCCCAGAAGGTGATTGACACCGTCTCACCGCTGCGCTTTCACGGCAACGATCTGATCCTGTTCCACGTCCTTGATCCACAGGAGATTCGTCCCAAGCTGAAGGAGCCGGTGCTGTTGGTGGACATGGAAACCAAGGACGCGCTGGAAGTTTCCCCCGAATACGCGCGCGAGGAATACTCGCCCCGCATTGACGCGCACATCGCCGCGCTCAAGAAAAAGGCCGCCGCCTCGAACATCGACTATTTCCTGCTGCGCACCGACCGGCCGCTGGACGACGCCATGCTCGAATATTTCCTGGTCCGCAAGGGGAGGCTCTAATGGGTTTCCTGGCGCCCTGGTTTCTGGCCGGCGCGGCGCTCATCGGGCTTCCGTTATGGATCCATCTGCTGCGCCAATACCGCAGCACGCCGCATCCTTTCAGCTCGCTCATGTTTTTCGAGCAGCGCACCCAAAGCTCCATTAAGCATCGCCGGCTCCGTTATCTTTTGCTGCTCTCGCTGCGCGTGGCGTTGCTGATCCTGCTGGCGCTGGCCTTCGCCAATCCCTTCGTAAGCCGTACCGCCGCCAGCGGCGGGGGCCGAAAGATGCTGATCATCGCGGTGGACAATTCCTTCAGCATGCGCTACGGAAACCACCTCGACCGCGCCAAGCAAGTAGCTACCAGCGCCGTTTCAAATCTCAACGCTGGCGAGCGCGGACAAGTTCTGGCGGTCGGCTCGCGCGTGCACTTCATGACGCAGCCGGTGGAAGATCCCGATCAGCTCAAGGCTGCCATTCAGACCATCCAACCGTCGGACGAACGCAGCTCCTATGGAGAGCTGGCGCGGGCGTTGCGCACCATCGCGCAGTCGGCACGCATGCCGCTCGAAGTGCATCTGGTGAGCGATATGCAGAAGTCGTCGCTCCCACCCGCATTCGCGGATCTGCGCCTGGGCCTGGATACGAATCTGATCTTCCATTCGGTCGCGGATTCCAAAGAGCCTAACTGGCTGGTGGAGAGCGTCACGGCGCCGGCGAAAATCTTCGACCCCAAGAAAGTGCGCGTGCAGGCGGTCATCGCCAACACCGGCGCATCGGAGAAGTCCGAGCGAACTGTCGCTCTGGCGCTGGACGGCAAGGTGCTGGAAAGCAAGCAGGTGGAAGTGCCGCCCAATGGCCGCGTAAGCACGGAATTTTTGTCGCTCGAATCGCCGCACGGATTCCACAAAGCCGAAATCCGCATCGAGCCGCAGGATTCGCTCCATCAGGACGATCGCTTTCCCTTCGCCATCGAGCGCGCCGATCCGCATCCGGTGCTGTTTTTGCACCCAGCCGGCGACGAGCGCGACCTGCTGTATTACCGCGCCGCTCTGGAGTCCGTGCCCGAGGCCGGGTTCGTGTTGGAGCCGCTGGCCGTCGAGCAGGCCGCCAATCAGGCCTTCTCCAAATACGCTTTCGTCGTTCTGTCGAACGTGGGGTCGATGCCCGCCGGCCTTGAAAACAGCCTGCGCGCCTACGTGATGGCGGGCGGATCGCTGCTGGTCGCTCTAGGCCCGTCTTCCGCCGCGCTGGCGCATGTCCCGGTATCGAATGAAGCCATTCAAGGCTCCAGCTACGCGTCTCAGAATGGCGACCGTTTCCAGATCGTCGCCAACGCCGATGCCGAGCACCCAGCGCTGCGCCGCGCCAACAAGTTGGACGGCGTCCAGTTCTACCAGGTGATCCGCGTCGACCCCGGCCAGTCCCACGTGATCGCGCGCTTGACCAATCAACTCCCGCTGCTGCTCGAAAAACAGGTCGGCGAGGGCCGCGTCCTGGTCTTTACCTCCACCTTCGACCGGATTTCTAACGACTTGCCGTTGCATGCCTCCTTCGTGCCCTTCGTCGAAGAGAGCGCGCGCTACCTGGGCGGCCAACAGGAACAGTCCACCAACGTCACAGTGGACTCTTACCTTGAGCTGCGTTCCGCCAAGGATCAAGGCGCGTCGGTGCAGGTGCTCGACCCGGACGGCAAGAACCCGCTGTCGCTAAAGGAAGCCACCACTGCGGTCTCCTTCCAGGTGAACCGAGAAGGGTACTATGAGATTCACCGCACCAACGGCCGCACCGAATTGGTTGCGGTGCATGCCGACCGCCGGGAATCCGACCTGACTCCGGTCCCGCAAGAAACTTTGGATCTGTGGCGCAATACCGGCCGCGGAGCCGAGACGTCTTCGGTAAGTGGCGCGTCAGACAATCAAGCGCGTCCCTGGAGTCTCTGGCGCTACGCTTTGCTATTAGTGTTAATAATCGCCATAATCGAATCAGTGATCGCGAGCCGATACTTGTCGGTGGAGAAGGAGGCAGCGTAAATGAACGCCCTCGATCAACTTAACGCGTACTTGCATCGCTTGGAGAGCAGGCTGCGCTGGCGCGCGTTTTCCAAAGGCACTTCCCTGGTAACGGTCTCGGCCCTTCTGACCACCGTCCTGCTGGTTTGGATCACTAACCGTTATGCGTTTTCTCCGGCCAGCCTGATCGTCGCCCGCATCCTTTTGTTCCTGTCCGTTGCCACGGCCATCGCCTTCGGTTTGGTGATCCCGCTGCTCGATCTCAATCGCCGCAACGCGGCCAAGCGCGCCGAAGAGAAGTTCCCCGATTTTCAGGAGCGCCTGCTAACGGTAGCGGAAAAAGAAAATTCTAACGATCCGTTCGTCCAGTTGCTGGCATCCGATGCCATGCGCGTGGCTCAACAAAGCCAGCCCGATCGGCTGGCCCCCACTGCTCCGATTCTCGGTTTTCTCACTTCCGCCGGCCTCGCCGTCGCAGTCCTGCTGTGGCTCATTCTGGCCGGACCGGGCTATCTCGGCTACGGAACTTCTCTGCTATGGGCGGGTGCCCCCAAGAGCGGCATCACTCACGCTTTTTACGACATCGCGATCACTCCGGGTGACCGGACAGTGCGCCGCAAGGCCGACCAACTGGTTACCGCGCAGCTCCTGGGCTTCGAAGCTCCGCGCGTCCGGCTCTTTGCGCGCTATCAGGGCGCTTCCAAGTGGGAACCGGTTGACATGCTGCCGTCGCAAGGCTCGTCGACTTATGAATTTCTATTCAGCGGCTTGGCGACCAATGTCGAGTATTACGCCGAGGCCGGCGCGGTTCAGTCCAAACACTACAATCTGCGCGTGATCGATATGCCTTCGATCAAGAAAATTCGAGTCACTTATCATTACCCCGCTTGGACCGGGATGAAAGAAATGGTAGAAGACCCCGGCGGCGACCTGCGCGCCGTGGAAGGCACCGAGGCTGAAGTGGCGATTCAGACCGACCGCCCCCTGAGCAAGGGCATCCTGATGGTGAACGACGATCAGCAAATCGAACTGAAAGCCGCCGAAGGCAATTGGATCACGGCCCGCGTGCCCATCAATAAGGACGGCATGTATCACGTCGCCGCCATCGAGCAGGGCGAAAACGTGCGCATGACCGAGGATTACTTTATTGAGGCGCGCAAGGCTTTGGCGCCGACGGTGAAAATCGACCGGCCCGGTCACGATGCCAAAGTGAATCCGGTCGAAGAAGTCACTGTCACCGTGAACGCCGCCGCCGATTTTGGGCTGGACGCAGTGGACCTGCATTATTCTGTCAATGCGGGCCCTGAAAAGACCGTATCGCTGCTCAATCAAAAAGGCGCCAAGACGGTGGATGGCAAGTATTTGCTCGCGCTCGAAGATTACAAGCTGTCGCCGGGCGATCTGGTGACCATTTACGCCACCGCGCGCGACGCCCGCAGTACCACCAAGACCGACATGTACTTCATCCAGACCGAGCCGTTCGAGCGCAATTACTCCCAGTCGCAGGAAGCCGGCGGGGGAGGTGGCGGCGGCGGCGGCGACGATCCGACGGGCGAAATTTCGCAGCGCCAGAAGGACATTATCGCAGCCACCTGGAACGAGCAGAAGTCCGGAGCGAAGAATCCGTCCGAAAGTGCCGACAACGCAAAATTCCTGGCCGAGCAAGAAGAGAAGCTCGCCCAGCAAGCCCTTTCGCTCGCCAATCGCATGAAGGCTCGCGAGCTGGCGGATGCCAATTCACAGTTCAAGGGTTTCGCCACGGAGATGGAAGGCGCGGCCAAAGCCATGACGGAATCCGCCCAGAAGATCCGAACGCAGAAATGGAACGACGCGATCCCGCCCGAGCAGCAGGGCTTACAGCACGCTCTGCGCGCGGAAGCGATGTTCCGCGATATCCAGGTGGCTTTCGGCAATCAGGGTGGAGGCGGAGGCGGCGGCGGAATGGGCCGGGACCTCCAGAATCTCGCCGACCTCGAGCTGGACCGGGAGAAAAATCAATACGAAACCGGCCGCCAGTCGGCCAGCGATCAGCGCGCCAAAGAAATTGACCAGGCGCTGCAAAAACTGCAGGATCTGGCGCGGCGGCAGCAGGAGCTGGCGCAGCAGCAACGGAATCAACAACAGGCTTTCCAGCAGCGCTGGGAACAGGAAATGCTCCGCCGCGAAGCCGAAGAACTGAAGAAGCAGATGGAGCAATTGAGCCGCGACCAGCAGGGCCAGCAATCGCAGCAAGGCCAGCAGTCCGGGCAGCAATCCGGACAGCAGTCGAGCCAGCAGTCCAACGGCCAGCAGTCGGCCAACGGGCAACCGGGAAGCCAGGGGCAGGTGGGTTCCACCGCCAGCCCGCAGCTTCAACACGCCATCGAACGCCTCCAGCGCGCCACCGAGGACATGCAGAACGCGGAAAACCAGCAGAACAGCACTCCGGAGCAGACCCGGCTAAATCAGGAGCGCGCCGCCAAGGGACTGCAGGAGTCGCGCGACATTTTGAACGGCATGCAGAATCAGAACGCCGCCGGACAGCTCGACAGTATGGTCCAACAAGCCAACCAGTTGGCTGGCCAGCAGAGCGATTTCCAGAATCGGCTGCGGCGCATGCTGGGCGGGTCCGATCCGAATCAGTTGGAGCGGCAGTCGCGCAGTATGGCGGCTGAAGGCCAGCAGATGGCCGACCAGCTCAAGCAACTTGAAAAGCAGATGGCCGATACGTCGCACAGTCTGGCGGGCGCTCAAAATCCGACTTCGAACAAGCTGCGCGAAGCGCTTTCCGAGGCGCAGCAGACCGAGCTGGAGATGAACATGCGCCGCAACGCGCAATGGATCGGTCAAGGCTATGGGCCGCAAGTCTGGATTCGCGAGTCAACGGTGACCGCCGGCGTCAACCAGCTTCGCGACAAGCTCCAGGAAGCGCAGTCGGCGCTCGCGCAAAACGGCGGGCAGCCGGGCAAGCAACCGGGCGGCGACAAGGGCGATCTGGAAAAAGCACTGGCCCAGATCGAGGCGGCGCGCAATCGTTTGCAGCAGGCCATGCAGGGACGCCAACAGAACGGGCAGCAGTCCGGCAATGGTCGCAACGGGAATCAGGGCCGTCAGGGCCAGCAAAACGGACAGCAAGGCCAGCAAGCCGGTCAACAACCCGGAGGACAACAGCCTGGCCAGTCCCAGCAGGCGCAAAACGGAAATGGACAGCAGCCGGGCGGTCAGCAACCGGGTGGACAACAAGGCGGCCAGCAAGCCGGTGGATTCGGCGGGCCGAATGGCGGCGCGTGGAACAGCGGAGCTTGGGGCCCCAACGGCGGACCAGGACCCGTACAGCCCTACAACGGCTGGGTGCCGATCGATCAAGGCTATCGCGAATCGCAGCGCGACCTGAATGAGTTGCGCGACTTCATGCGCAACAATCCGGACTTTGCGAGTGACTACTTGAACCTGATGCACGCCATGAACGGCGCCTATTCGGATAAAGGCGAACTGGAAGGCCGTATCAGCCGCGAAGTACTTCCGAATATTGAACGCCTGGAACTCGAACTGCGCCGTAAGCTGGATGCGAAGAACGGCGACGAGGTTCGCAGCGCCGGCACGGAGACCATCCCACCCGGATACTCCACCGCCGTGGCAGACTACTTCCGCAAGCTCAGCAAGGGCAAGTAAACGAAGCCGAAGCGGCGCCGGTTCTCAAAGCTGCCTCTAGTTCGAAGAAGGCTGCGGATCGGTGGCGACCACCTGATTGCCGAGCGCCTGGGAAATGATCCCCAGCCCAGTGGTGACGCTGATCGTGTTGGTCGAGAGCGGAATGTTAGGCGTAACCACCACGCTAAGCTCTGTCGGGCTTAGTACGGTGACCTGTTGCACCACCACATCGCTGGTCCCAAAGCCAACCAGGCTTCCATTGATGAGGTTCGTGTTCGGGTCGATGAAGTTCGTGTTCGTGCCAACCACCGATACAGTAACGGTGCTGCCGGGCAGCAGCACGCTCGGTGAAACCACCAGCGACGGCGCGGGGGCCGGATCGTAGGTGTAGGTAGGAGGAGTCTGTTCGACGTACATCGAACTTTGACCGTCCGCATTGAGCGCCACCACGCTGGCGGTGTAGGAGCCAGGCGCCGGCGGTGGTGTCACCAACAGCGATCCATCGGCATTCACCGTCTCAATCGTGCCTGGCAATCCGTCGAAAAGAATTCTCGTATTTTGATCCAGGTTCGTTCCAGCGACAACCACCGCCCGATTCCCGCCGCCATCAAAGGCGGGAGTTACCGAAGTGACCGACGGAGGCAGATTGCTGACCGCGTTGAAAGCCGAAGGCAGGACGTATAAATCCGAAGGCGTCGAAAACAGCAGATGTTTCGGCCCCGGGCCAACTCCGAACGTTGTATATAGAACGTAGATCGCGATGTATGGAGTGGGCGGCGGGTACGGCTCTAAGTCACCCAGCTGCGCCACCACTCCCAGCGTGCTTACGCTGAGTCCGGGCGTCACGGTCTGATCGGGCTGCAGCAAGCCGCCTCCATTGGCGGCTATGGGGACCGGAGCCGGCGCGCCCAGGGTAACAGGCGCCGGACTGACATATAATCCCGCTTGCGTGTAGCCGTAGGTTCTTACCGAATACACCGCCTCGGAACCGCGCGGGCTGACATTGAAATCGATGCCGGCGATGTTATTGGCCGCGACAACCGGCAGCGCCTGCGCCTGCTGCCAGTTTCGAGTGCCGTTTGGTCCGCTATAAAACTGCGCGGCAAAAGTGTTGGTCGCTGGATCGTAGTTCGGCGGGATCGAGTTCCCGTTGGCGTCGAAAGGAAAGTAGATATTGTCGGGCGTGGCTTCCGTGCTAGCAGGAGGCGGCAGCGGATGCACATATACGTAATACGTCGGACCGGGTGGAATTCCGTTGATCTGGTAGGTGCCGTCCGGATTCGTCAACGTACAGATGGCCTGATTGGTCGGAGAAATCGCCACCACCGACGCCAGCCCAACGCCAGTTCCATTCATGGTCACGCGTCCGCTGATGCTGCCCACCGTGCTGAGATAGTTCGCCGCCGGGTAGAGCAGGGAAATGGAGGCAATGTCGTCGGCGCCGAGCGGCTGAGCCTTACTCGAACCCGACGTAGTCAAAGTCGACATGACCGACGAGGCTAAGCTGTGCTGCAGTCCCATGGTATGACCGAACTCGTGCACCAGCGTGACGAAGAACGCTTCGCTGTAGCTCGGCATCGCTCCGTAGTAGGGGATCTGGGTCATATCGCTAGGCAGCAGCAGAAAGGATCGCGTGATAGGCATGAACGCGCCGTTTGAACCCGTCGCCGGCGCACCGAAGCTCTCCGGAAAACCGACCGCCAGCAATCCGGGGGGAACGTCGTCGGAAAATTCGATATCGATGCCGGGCGAGTTATCGATGCGGCCCTGCGTGAACAGGCCCCCGTAGGACAAGCGAATGGCGGAACTGCCCACCCCATTCCAGACGTTGGCCGCTGCGCGTATCTCGCTCACCACCGCCTCGAAGGAATCGCCCGAGGTCAATGCCGCCGGTCCGTGATTCGAAATGTAAAACGGAATGGTGTTGTTTGCCACCGCGTTCAAGTCGAACCGCGCGGGTGCGCCCCCGAAATAGTAATAAAAATAAGCCGAACTGGTGCCCGTTAGCGCCAGCAGCCCAACCATCGCGGTTGCCAAACGTGTCAGGCCGCGCCGGCTCATTTGCCCCCACCGTTCAGGACGTTCTGAATGCGCGTCCGCAGATCGCTGAGGAGCATTTGTAGATCGGAATCCGTCACCGGATGGCCGGCCGCATTCAGCATCAGTTCGGTCGAAGCTGCGCGCAGCACCATGAGTTGGCCAGAAGAGTTTGCAGTGACGCGAAACAGACCCTGTGTCAGACCGATCACTTGTGTCAGCCCGGTCTTGCTGGTCCACAGGAACAGCACATAATCCTGACCGGGAGCAAGCGTAGGTGCGCCCGCAAAGCTCTGCCTGAATCCATTGCTGACGCCGCCTGGAACTACGATGTCCAATTGTTTGGCCGGTGTTCCTTTCAAGTTCTCGGTCACCTGCACGCTGTAGTGGGTGTAGATGAGAGATCCCCGAAAGGCCGAATAAGTAGGCTGTGGCTTGCCTCGCACGATCATGGTGGATTGCCGGATCATGTCGTCGAGGCTGAGCTGTTGCAGAGTGGACCCGCGCAGCGCCCCCAGCGAGGCGGCGGCTATCAGCGAGCCATAGACAAGCAGCTTTTGCATACTGTCAACTAGAGGGTCAGCAAATGGCTTTCCAATCCATGTTGTTGAAAATTCTGGGCATCAGGCATGCCGAACACAACTGTCTGTATCCGTTCGACACAATCATAGCCCTATAGTAGGGCAGCCAACGTAGGGCTCAACCAATCGTTGAACCTGTTCCGGTTCCTTCCTTCCGGTCTTAGGTTAATTATAACCCCAAAACAGAAGATTTGATTGGACTCATGCGTTTCCACGCACGACTAGGAGCGGGGCTTTCAATTTGTGACGCACCGCATTAATTGTCGTCCCGAAAACAATGTCTTTCAAACCCTTGTGGCCATGCGCACCCATCACGACCAAGTCCGGCGCGAGTTCTTCGGCATAGCGGACAATTTCCTTCATCGGGTCGCGCGAGTGGCGCACGACCATGCGGACTCTCAACTGTTGTTCTTCGAGCTGGGCTGCAATCTGCCGCAAGTACTTCTCGCCCGCCTCTACCTCGGCGGTGGAGGATTCCGAGCCGTACACCTGGCTGGTTACGCCTTCTTCCACATGCATTAAGTACAAAGTGGCGCCATATTGTTTTGCCATCGCGGCGGCGTGGGCGATGGCTTCCCGATCCTTGCTGGTGTGATCGAGCGGAACCAGGATTTTCGTGTAAACCGGGTTGGCCAGATCGATGGCCACCTGTTGCGGCAATTGAATGGGGGCTGGGCCGAATCGCCCGAACCATCCTGGAAAAAAGGGTTGCAGCGTTACCCAGGCCAGCAGCAGGGCGATGGCGATCAAAAGCGGAACCAGACCCAATTCCAGCCATACGCGCCAAGGGCCGGCATTTTGGAGCCAGTCCTGCACGGTTAACTTCACCAGCCAAATATCCAGACTCAGGATCAGGGCCGCGGCGCTCCAGGCCAGCATCTGCAGCCAGGCGCGGTTGGCGAACTCGCCCATGCGTTCCTTGCTGCTGGTGAACTGGATCAGCGGAATCACCGCAAACGGAAGCTGCATGTTGAGAATCACCTGGCTCAAGATCAGCAGTTGATACGTCCCATGGGCTCCAGCGAAATAGACAGTGAACGCCGCCGGTATGATAGCCAGAACTCGCGTCACCAGACGCCGCAGCCAGGGCCGCATGCGCAGGTTCAGGAAACCTTCCATGACGATCTGACCCGCCATGGTGCCGGTGAGCGTGGAGGATTGTCCGGAGCAAAGCAGAGCCAGGCCGAACAGGACGCTAGCGAACGCGGTTCCGAGCAACGGCGACAGCAGTTGATTGGCCTGCTGGATTTCGGTAACCACGATTCCCCGCTTGAAAAACACCATCACGGCCAGCACCAGGATGGCCGCGTTGACTAGCAGGGCTCCGTTCAGCGCAATGGTGGAGTCGACCAGGTTGAAGCGGCAGGCGGTGCGCTTGGCGGCGCTGCTCGATCCGATTCGGCGAGTTTGCACCAGCGCCGAATGCAGGTACAGATTGTGCGGCATCACGGTGGCACCCAGGATCGCGATGGCGAGATAGAGAGTGCGATCGTTTACGTGTGGCACCAGGCCGTGCACCAGTTCGCTGAAAACCGGCCAGCCGGCCCAGGAGATCTCCACCAGAAAGCAGCCGGCGATGACGGCGATCAAAGACAGAATGAAACTCTCGATTACGCGGATGCCGAGGCGTGTGAACCATAGCAGAAGGAGCGTGTCGGCCGCAGTGGCCAAGACGCCGATGAGCAGCGGAATATGAAACAGCAAGTTGAGCGCGATGGCGGCGCCCAGCACCTCCGCCAGATCGCAGGCGGCGATGGCGATCTCACAGAACACCCACAGCACGTAGGAGACGACCCGTGGATAAGTCTCGCGGCAGGCTTGCGCCAGGTCTCGCTGGGTGACGATGCCGAGCCGTGCGCTGAGCGTCTGCAGCAGAATCGCCATCAGGTTGGATAGCACCAGGACCCATAGCAATTCGTAGCCGAAGCGCGCGCCGCCTTCCAGATCGGTAGCCCAATTGCCGGGATCCATGTAGCCGACGCTGACCAGGTAGGCCGGTCCGGCGAAGGCGAACATGCGCCGCCACAGCGACGGCTGGGTGGTGTCAACGCTGGAATGAACTTCGGGAAGAGAGCGATTGACTGTGGTTGCCTGGCTCAACTTAACTATAGTTTACTCGGCTCGCATCTGTAACACAATACGGCTCTTTCCGAGCAGCACTGGTGGTTTTCGGCCAGCTTCGGAAGAGAAGCAGGGTTGGTTAGGGCGCTGAAAACAAAAATGTTACGCGTTGGCGACTGGAATGCCACAGTGCAGGGGAAGGTTAAAGCGTCCATGAAGCGCATTCTAGTAGCGGTGGCGATGGCGGCGGTTGGGCTCGGAGGCGTGTTGCTGCTGGCGCAGGATCAGAATCCCGGGCAGAATGCTGGCCAGGATCCCAACCAGCCCGACGGAGCATACGAGCGGGGGCGCGCCGTAGCACGCATTAGCATACTGAACGGAGATGTCTCGGTTCGCCGGGGAGATGCTGGAGACGTGGTGGCCGCGGGCGTCAATGGACCCGTGATGGCCGACGATCACGTGCTGACCGGTTCGTCCGCGCGTGCCGAAGTGGAGCTGGATTTCGCCAACGTGATACGCATCGGGCCCAACTCGGAAGTGCGCTTCGCGGGCATGGATATCTCGAGTTACCAAATGCAATTGGCGGCCGGCACGGTGACGCTGCGCGTTCTGCGCCCGGGCCAGGCTCAGACCGAAGTGGATACCCCTAGCGTGGCGCTTCATCCGCTGCAACCGGGGATTTATCGCATCACGGTGCACGAAGACGGCACGTCTGAGCTCACGGTTCGAGCGGGCGAAGCGGAAATTTTTGGCGCTGGAGGAAGCGAACACCTCCAAGCCGGCCAGAGCATGAATGCGCGGGGCTCGGGCCCCGATACCGAATTTCAAGTTGTGCAAGCCGCCGCGCCGGATAGCTTCGACCACTGGAACGAGGAGCGCGATCGTTATTTGCAGCGCTCGGTGAGCTATCAACACGTGAGCCCGGATGTCACCGGCGCCGAGGATCTGGATCAAAACGGGCGCTGGACACAGGATCCGACTTACGGCCAGGTTTGGCAGCCGAACGTACAGCCGGGCTGGGCTCCGTATCAGAACGGACAATGGGTTTGGGAAGACTACTATGGCTGGACCTGGGTGAGCTACGATCCCTGGGGCTGGGCTCCGTATCATTATGGCCGCTGGTTCTGGGGCGCGGGCGGATGGGCCTGGTATCCGGGACCGATTTATGCGCGCTCTTACTGGTCGCCGGCTTTGGTGGGATTCTTCGGCTGGGGCGGGGGAGTCGGAGTAGGCGTCGGGTTCGGTTTCGGCGGCGTCGGTTGGGTTCCGCTGGCTCCGTTTGAAGTGTTCCATCCCTGGTGGGGCCGCGGATACTACGCCGGCTTTCGCGGCGGCGCATTCAATGGCTCGACCATTGTCAACAACGTAAATATCGCCAACACGTATCGGAATGCGCGCATCACTGGCGCGGTCACCGGAGTCAACACGGCTAATTTCGGACGCAGCGGGCAGTTCACTTCGCTCAATCGCAGCCAGATTCAGTCGGCTGGATTGGTGCGCGGCGCGGTGCCGGTGGCGCCGGATCATTCCAGCCTGCGCATGACGAATCGAGCGCCCAGCGGAAATTTCACGCAGAGCCGCGCGACTAGCTTCACCAGTCATATGCAGGCGCCGCGCGTAGACCACGTTTCGTTCGATCAGCAGCAGCGCAGTATGCAACAATTATCACGCTCGAACTTGAGCGGCGCGGGTGCAGGGAATTCGTTCTCGCGCGGAACTTCGTCGTCCGGTGGCGGCGGATGGCGCAGCGTGGGCGACCGGCCTGGCAGTGCGGCGGGCGGTTCGGTCAACAATTCGGCTTCGCGTGGTTACTCAGGCGGCAGCGCAGCGGGTTCCTCGCAGGTCACTCACGGTTGGGGCCGCTTTGGCGAGCCGCTGCAGCACGGAAATGCCAGCACGGCATCGCCGTCGATGTCGGGCGGCGGGCAGGGGTATTCAAACGGCGGATGGCGGAGCTTCCAGAACAGGCAGCCCGGCTCGGCGACTAATTTTGCGCGCGGCGGCCAGGCGGTCCACATCAGCCCGTCCATTGTGCAACAGCGGCCCAGTTACTCCGCGCCCAGCGGCGGCGGACGCAGCACTCCCAGTTTCGGCGGCGGACATGCGAGCAGCGGAGGCGGAGGGCATTCCGGAGGAGGCAGCCACGGCGGCGGTGGTGGACATGGCGGTGGCGGCGGCCATCGCTAAGCGGCAATTTCTGATTTTAACGATTTCTTCCCTCGGGCCCGAACAAGCACCTCCCAGCAAGTTCGGGCTCTTTTTTTATTAGCTGGTGTAAAGGTGTAAAACTCAAACTGACCCACTACCACTAAAGGCGACATAATATATGTTATCGGAAGTAGAGCACATGAGACGTTCTGCTTTGCTCCAATAGAGCGTTGGGCTTAATCTATTCCCGCGATGAACTCATTGCCCTGCGTGCTGAATGGAAGCGTGCCGGCAAGACCGTCGTCTTTACCAACGGCTGCTACGACATCCTGCATCCCGGGCACATCCGGTTGCTGGAGGCCGCGCGCTCGCTCGGCGACGTGCTGATCCTGGCACTCAATACCGATGCCGGCGTTCAGCGCTTGAAAGGTCCGACGCGCCCGCTCATTTCACAAAACGATCGCGCCGAACTTGCCGCCGCGCTCGCCGCCGTCGACGCGGTCACGTTTTTCGACGAGGACACGCCGCGCGAGCTGATCGCCGCCGTGCTCCCGGACGTGCTGGTCAAGGGGGCCGACTGGTCGCATTTCATCGCCGGACGCGAAGAGGTGGAAGCCGCGGGCGGCAAGGTGCTCGCGCTGCCGCTCGAGCCTGGCTATTCAACCACCGGGATTGTCGAAGAGATCATCGCACGGCCCGCGGGATCATGACAAGCTGGCCGGATTCGTCGGGCTCGAATCGCAGTTGCGTGATTCGATCGCCGCGCAGCATGTAGAGGCCGTGCGAGGTGCCGCAATACAGCGCATCGCCGGCGCGATCGATTGTATAAATGACGTCCGGTATGGCGAAGGTCTTGACCGCGCCAGTACGGACGTTGTAGCGCAGCAGGCCGCCGCCGATGTCGGCGCCTTCGGGCCGGTGCTTCAGGCCGATCCATAGATCGTCGCCATCCAACAGAATCGCCGATCCAGACCACGGCGCGATTTCCGGCAGATAGCGCATCTGGTATTTGCGCGTCGCCAGATCGAACGTTCCGATCGCACCAATGCCGGATACGCCCTCGCCGTCGTAGAACGTGGTCGCGAACCAAAGCTTATCCCCGTTTTGCACAAATGGTCCGATGTCGCTCTCGATTTCGGCCGGCGCCTGTTTTTGAGGCATGGTCTTTCGATAGACGTCCATGGTTGGAATCGGTGCGGGATAAGACTTGTTGTCCACCAAGACAGTGGAAGGACGATGCGGCTGTCCGGGTGGAGTAATGTTCTGCACGACGACTTTCTCGTCCGGACTGGCGCTCTGCTCTGGCGGGATCGCGCCCTGAACGATCTGGTACGAGGGCAGTCCGGCCTCCCGGGGTTCCACAATGATTGCTGCGTGTTGCTCGTGCCAGCCGTCTTGAAAAATCTGGCCAGGTTGACTGAACGACGCCGAATAGTCCAGTTTGTCGCTGCTCCGTGCCACCGACGTCAACGCCAGCATGCCATAGCGGATTTTCACTGGAGCCTTGCTGCTGGAAAGATCAAAGATGTACTTGATGCTGCCCTGGTAGAAACCATAGTCGGAATAGAAGTGGAGGTATGCAGAATTCGAATTGAACGCTTCGAGCTCGGGCGCCGCGGCGAGCACGCCTTCTGAGTACACATCCAGCTTCAGCAGTTCCTGGTTGTTTTGGTTGGAAACGATGTAAAGTCCCCAGCGGCCTGGGCCAGGCTTTTCCGTATCGACCAGCACCACGGAGTGAGCGGCGTCCAGAGGCTTCTTGCCTACGACACGCCCAGGAAATGAGTAACTCTCTTGCGCGGCCGCCATCGTGGCGAGAAGCGCCGCCGAGAGTAAAAGCTTATTCAGTGCACATCTCACCGGTGGGCTCCCAATCCGTGACATCAATGACGAGGCCCTGCTTGCACTCGCTCGCTCCCTGGTGCGCCGTGCCCTGGATCGTGATAACGATGCCGGCATCGGGCTTGGGCGCGATTTGAAAAGTATAAGTCGTCTTGCCGTCCAGCGTCCTCAGCAGCACGCATCCATCGCGCGCGATGCGCACACAGCCAGTGGCGCGGACTTCTTCGATCTGCGGCTTTCGGTTCGGCGGACTCTTGGGCGCCTGAGCCAGCGCGGTTGCGAGCGCGCCAGCGGCGAGGAATCGAAGAGATTTCATGAGCCCTTCTTCTATGGTAGCTGGCCAACGGTCGCGGCCAGCCGCTTGGGTGCGACCAACCGATAGCTGTGCGTGACCAGTTCCTGGACTTCTTCCCAATCGATCTCGCCCACATCCAGACGCAGGCCGACCCAGCCTTTCGAGCCAACGTAGGCGGGCATGTAAAATCGCGCGGGGTCGGCTGCAATAAGCGCGGTATTGTCGCCCGGCAACACTTTGCAGTTGATGCCCACGATTCCGTCGCCGTGATGATCGTCGAGAAAATATGCGAAGGTCTTCTTGCGGACGTAGAAGGCGGCGTGGCGGCCCATGATCTGGCGCGTCGTTTCGGGCAGCGTCAGGCAAATCTGGGTGAGGCGCGTCAGCCGCCGGTCTTCGTTCGCCTTGTTCATTCGCTCCTCCAGTATTGCGCCATCAGCTCGGTGGCCCAGGCCGGTTGGTGAACCTCGCCGCGCGGCGCGAATTGGCGCAGGTACGGTTTGATGTCGAGAACGGGTGTGCCGTCGATGGCGTCCAGACCCTCCACCTCGATCGCGAGCGGTCGCACCGAGACCAGACGGCAGACCGTTACCCCGATCCGGTTGGGCCGGTTCTTTCCGCGCTGCGCGAAGATGCCGACCTTGGGCCAATCCTGGCGCCCTCTCGGATGCCGCGCGCCGGAATGAATTTCCGAATCCGCGACCCGATCGAACAGGAAAACGATTTCGACGTGCGAGAATTCGTCCAGTCCCGCCAAGGATTCCTCGGAGAACCGCGAGGCATCCAGCTCGATGTGCGCCGTCACGCCGCCCCAGACATCGTCTACCGGCTCGTGGATCGGGCTGTGAACAACGCCGATCGGGATCAAGGCAATCTCGGTCATGATCCTATTCTGCCGCCCTGGCAGGGCCGCGGTCGACTAGAGCGCAAAATAGCCGGCGCGAGTTTTCGCTTGCAGCTCCGGGCGATCCTTGACCACAACTCGAATGGCATGAAACTTCCCCGCCTCGCCGCCCTTGGGCTGGAAGCTGAGGATGTACTGGCGATGCACTTCCTGGCTCACCAATTCAATGGCCTGCTCCAAGCCGTTCTTCTTCAGAAAGCCCACGGTCTGCCCGCCAGTGGTCTTGGCGAACAGCGTCGAGAGATCCGGTTTGTGCAAGCGCATCAACTCGCCGATCGCGTAGATCGGACTGGATGGGCCGAGGTCGAGCGGGACGGGGGTTTCGTCGGGCGGCGGGCAAGTCGCGCACTGCTGCACCTTAATGCGCTCGGCTTCCGGTTTCAGATCTTCGGCGGTCTTGGACTTCACCGTGAATGGCTGGAGGAACGGCGAGTAGGTGAGCCAATAGACCGCAACGTTGGCTCTCTCGACTTGCTCCATGACTTCGGTCAGCTTGGCTTTGCTGGAGCGATCGCGCTTCTCGGCGATCATGAGAATGATTCTCCGCCGGCCCGCCGGCCGCTCTACCAGCATCGAGACGGCCTGAAGTAACGCATCCAGGATGTGCGCGTCGTCGCCCTCCTTGCGCAGCATGCGCATGGCGTGGATCACGGAATCTGGATCGCCGGTGAAAGGCTGATGGAGCTTGACCTCATCGCTGAACGAAAGCACGGCAGTTTCGCCGGCTTGCGCGGCTAACAGTTGCGTGAATAGAATGCCGCTGCCGCCGAGCTTGTCGATGACCGCGCCGGAGTTGGCGCTGGTCTGAACCGCGACTACCAGATCGATCGGGTAGGTAGTCCAGTCCATCTGTATCTTTTGCGGCACATTGTTGTCGTAGAGCACCAGGTCATCGGTGGTCAGGCCGTCGACGTTGTGTCCTTTGGAATCCGTGATGGTAGTGGGGGCAACTACCAGCGGAACCGTGCTTTTAAATTGCGGCCACGCAAGGGAGGAAAGCAGCAGGATGGGCACGGTGAGACGCATGGACACGGATCAGCATCTCACCGGCCAGAGCATGGACACGGCGCGCAGGGGGGCGGCGCGACGCTTACTTCTTAACGTATTTCTTAAGGTCGTGCGGGCCGACCTCGGCGCCGTAGATATTGCCCGCGGCATCCACCGCTACGCCTTCAGCCGCGCTGGTCCCCGTGGTTTTCTCTACCGGATCGGGAATGAATGCGACGATCTTGCCGTCCTTCAGGCTTCCCATCCGAATGCCGCGTTTCCAGCCATTGTGATTGCGCGAGACCGATTCCGACTCCGAGTCCGCCGAGTACAGATTGTCATGCTTGTCGATGAAGATTCCGCTCGGACGGCTCCACTGGTGCAGTTCGGAAATATAGTTTCCATCCTCATCGAAGATCTGGACGCGATTGTTATTGCGGTCGCCCACGTACAGGCGGCCCTTGGAATCGAACGCCAGCGCGTGGGGCTGATCGAACTCGCCGGGGCCGGTTCCATACTTGCCCCACTCCTTGATCAATTTGCCGTTCTTGTCAAACTTGAAAATAACGTCCTTGCCAGTGCCGTGACCCTCGGAGACGAAAATGTCACCGTTCTTGGCGACGATCACGTCGTTGGGTTGATAGCAGCATTCCGGCACGGCAGCGCCGCCAGGCTTCCCAATGGTCATCAGCAGCTTTCCGTCCTTGCTGAACTTGAATACCTGATGGCCTTTGGTGGCTCCAGGAGTGGGATCCATAGAGCCTGGCTTTATCGAGCCGCGGCCTGCCCCACGTCCGCGCCCGCCTTCCGGCGCCGGCGCATTGTCCTGGCCGTCGGTCACCCAAATATTATCCTGAGCATCGACATAAATGCCGTGCGGGAAAATCAGCATGCCCCCGCCGAACATCTTGAGGATGTTGCCGTCGGAATCAACGTGCAGGATGGTGTCGATGTTTTTGATCTGGCCGGTCTCGCGGTCCAGACAACTGTTGGAGCCGCAACGCTCGGCCACCCAGATCGTTTTGCCGTCGCGGTCGATGTCGACCGCGCTGGTCGAGCCCATTTTTCGCCCTTCGGGCAGCTTTACGAAATTCGGGATTGTTTGATACGGATTGGGAGCGTCGTTGGTCGGAGTAGTCATATCCGGCGGTCCGCCGGAAGTGGCGGCTAGCAAAAGGCCGCCGACAACTACGCCCAACCCGATCCCGCTCCTTGCGAAAATATTCGTCGTTTGACGTCCACGTGGCATCCAAGAACCTCCTTGTTCTTTAAATATAGAGACTCTCGCATATGCGGGCACGCTGTCAACGTACCCCTCCGGTGTGGAGAGCGGTCCAAACGATTTCGAAGGTGTCGTCGTGGGCTAAAGCGTCGGTCTGTTTCCATCCGTCCGGAGTTTTCGACAGCGTTAACACCAGGACGGTCGCGTCGCCGTCTTCGTCCACGCCTCGGATAAATACCAGAGTGTACCCGCGCAGCTCGGTCCAACCGGTCATTGAAACTTTTCCCAAGTTCTGGTAGTAGTTCTGCGTGCTCTGGAGAACGTTGGGCTCGGAGAGTCTTCTACTGGCGCTTTCGCGTTCGGAGGGCACGTAATTGTCGACCATCCAGGCGGTGTCGCCGGCAGCGTTTGCCGAAAGGATGGACGTGGCGGCGTGCTCCGTTGTGCTCCAGTCCGCGTGGCTGCGCGAGATCATGTTCACCGGCGTCGCGGGATTCAGCAGCTGGCCGGGTAGAGTGATCTCTACGTATTCGTCAGGCTGCTTGCTTTTCAGCAAGGTGTTGGCTTTGTGCTGGACGTCGGCGGTCTTCACGCGGAAGGTCAACCGGTCGCCTACCGTCCCGCAGGCTGATTGCAGGATGGCGGCAACCGCGAACGCCAACAACCCGTACTTCATGACACTGCTCAGTATGCCTTGGCGATCACGACGCGGCGATCCACGGGCTCGCCGGTGATAATGCACTTCCCCGCCCCGTCCCACTCATCCACCAGCGGAATGCATCGCACGGTGGCTTTGAACTCTTTGATGCGCGCGTCGCACACCGGGTCGTCCTTGAGGTGCGCCATTACAAACTTGCCGCCGCCCTTTTCGGCCGTTACGTCTTTCAAGATGGCCTCAACGTCTTCGATCGAGTTGGCCATGACGGTGTTCTCATTCAGCCGCTTTTTGGCCGCGGCATAGAGATCTTTCTGCATTTGCTCCAGAGTGCTGGTGATGCGGTCCGCAAGACCGGCCTGAGGCGCCACCTCCTTGGTGCCGGTGTCACGCCGCTTGAGCACTACGTTGTTGGAAGCCAGGTCGCGTGGGCCCAGCTCGAGCACCACCGGCACGCCGCGCCGCTCCCAATGGAAAAACTTGGCGCCGGGCGATTGACCTTCGCGAGCGTCCACGCGCGCGCCGACGTCTTTCGCAATTTTGTCCGCCGCCTCCAGCACGCTGGCCTTCTCCTGGTCCTTGCGGTAAATCGGAACCAGCACGGTCTTGACGGGCGCGAGCTTGGGCGGTAGCACCAGACCCTTGTCGTCGGAATGGCTCATAATGAGTCCACCGATCAGGCGCGTGCTGACGCCCCAGCTGGTTTGCCAGACATAATCGAGCTGACCTTCGCTGGATTGAAACTTCACGTCGAAGGCGCGGCCGAAATTCTGGCCGAGGTCGTGGCTGGTTCCCGACTGAAGCGCGAATCCGTTCTGCATCATGGCTTCGATGGCGAAAGTGCGGAGCGCGCCAGCAAACTTTTCGCCGGCCGTTTTCGCGCCCTTGATCACCGGCATGGCCATGACGTCTTCGGCCACCTCGGCATAGACGTCCAACATCCGCAGCACCTCTTGCTCCGCTTCCGCGTGGCTGGCGTGTGCGGTGTGGCCCTCCTGCCATAAAAACTCGGTGGTGCGCAGGAACATGCGCGTGCGCAGCTCCCAGCGGATGATGTTGGCCCATTGGTTGACCAGCATGGGCAGGTCGCGATAGCTCTGAATCCACTTGGCGAAGAAGTGGCCGATGATGGTCTCTGAAGTCGGGCGGATGACGTAGGGCTCTTCCAGTTCCTTGCCGCCGGCGATGGTGACCACGGCGAGCTCGGGCGAGAAACCTTCCACGTGCTCGGCTTCTTTTTGCATGAAACTCTGCGGGATCAGCAGAGGGAAATAAACGTTCTGGTGTCCGGTGGCCTTGAAGCGATTGTCGAGCTCGCGCTGCAGCAGTTCCCAGATGGCATAGCCATTGGGCTTGATCACCATGCAGCCTTTGACGATTTCGGCCGGCTCGGCCATGTCGCCTTGTAAAACCACGTCTTGATACCACGCGGCGAAATCTTGGCCGCGCGGAGTGATGGGAGATTCGGGCATAGGGTCTAAGGTTCTAGGTTACGACACTGGCGGCTGGAGACGAAGCCGCCTACGCCGCCGATTTCCGATTTTCCCCGAATGCCGCTGGCGACGGTGTTGTGGGATAATCCCACTATGATCGTCACGCTCGATTCTAAACGGCGTCTAACCGTTCCGGCGGCCCTCGCTCCCGCTTCTCCCGGCGAGAATTTCGAGGCTCGTTTCGATGCGGAAGAAGATGCGATTGTGTTCCGCCGCCTCCCAGCGAAGGAAAACTGGCTGGAGGTCCTAAAAGCGTGTCCTGTCAGCCCCGATGATGTGCCGCGGCGCCGGCGAGCGCCCGCCCGTCGCCGAAAATTATGAAATGGCTGCTGGATACAGACGTGATCTGCCAACCCGCAAAGCGCCACGGCGAGCCGCGAGTCATCGCCTGGCTCGAAAAGGAACAGGACCACTGCTATACCAGCGCAGTTGTGATCGCACAACTGGCCTACTGGGTACGGACCAAGGACGGCCGGCAGCGCCAGATTCTGCAAGCTTGGCTAACCCGCCTGCTGAACGCGCTGGAGGGACGGGTGCACGGCTTCAACGTCTCAATTGCGCAGGTGTGGGCCGATCAGGAGCGTATGCTGGATCAAATCGGGCATCGCATGCCCGTCGAAGACGGTTACATCGCGGCAACCGCTCGCCGGCATGGGCTGGTGATTGCTACCGGGAATGATCGCCACTTCAGACGCCCGGGGCTCAGGGTTTTCAACCCGTTTAAAGAGCTGAATTAACCCCGCTGTTCACTCTACGAAATCAGCACTGCGTCGAACAACTGGCGCAGAACCGCGGCCAGGCGCGTTTTGGAGATCCTTCGCGGATCGTAGGCGCGCTCCAGCACCAGGCCGTTCAGCAGAGCTTCCAGCGCCACCTTCCTGGATTCCTGCGCCTTGCCGCTGCCTTTGATTCCGCGCGGCATGAGCTGGTCGATGGCGGCCAGGTTCAAGGATGCGCGAATTCGGCGATGGGTCCGGGCCAGGCGGGCACGCAAGTGCGGATGCCGCACGGCGAACAGCTTGAATTCCAGCATCAACATTACCCAGTGCGGATCCCAGGCACGGCCGACGTAGAATTCGCGAAGAGCATCCAGGCGTCCTTGCGGCGTAGGCGCGTGTTCGATCACGGCGCGCAATTCGTCCAACCGCTGGCTGGATTCCTGCTCCAGCAAGGCAAAGAACAGGTCCTCTTTATTCTCAAAGTGAGCATAGAAGGCGCCGCGCGTATGGCCGGTGGAAGCGGAGATTTCTTCGAGCCGTGCCGCTTCGAAACCATCGCGCGCAAAAATGCGGCGGGCCGCTTGAAGCAATGCCTTGCGCGTCGCATCGGTTCGCTGCTGATGTTTGTTGCGGGGCGTTGGAGCGGCTGCGAGCTTGTTCGTCGGCTCCGGGACCCGGGCTAGCGCGTGACCTGCCATCCGTTCTTATCATTATATACATTCGCGTATGTATTTGTGCTAAATTCTGGATGTGAGAAGGAATGCCTGCCGAGGTATCGGGCTATTGCTTTGGGGCCTTTCGACCCCAGCGTTCGCTCAGCTGCCCGGCGCGGCTGCACCGATGGGTTCCAGCCGCCCAGCTCCCCTGCCTCTGTCGGGACGGGAAGCGTCGGGTGAAGTGTCGGTCCAGCAAATGGCGACCTCCAGCGGCGCGGAAACCGTCACCAGTTCCACTCAGATCGGCGGCAGCTTTCGGGGCAGCATTCCGGGCGAAAACGTGCCGCTCGGCGTGATTACCCTGACGCTCGGTGAAGCGGTCCGACGCGGGTTGCAGACCAATCTGGGGGCCGTTACGGCCAACTACTCCGCCCGCATGGCCGGTGCCCAACGCGCTCAGCAATTGAGCTATCTGCTCCCCAATATTTCAGCCAACGCCTCCGAGACCGTGACGCAGATCAATCTGGCGGCCTATGGATTCAAGTTCAATTTGCCGCCGGGAATCAATTTCTCGATCCCTTCGGTGGTCGGCCCGTTCAGCTATTCGCAAGCGCAAGGAAATTTCAATTTCCCGGTTTGGGACGCCGTTCAGCGGCGCAACTGGCAGGCATCGAAGGACATTGAACGAGCGGCGCTCCTGTCGGCCAGGGATGCCCGC
>DATJWJ010000176.1:0-5037 GCA_035501355.1 Bryobacteraceae bacterium
AGCATATTCGCGCGCTGCTGGCGAACAGGCGGTTCCGCATCGTGAATATCGACGCGATTGTCGTGTGCGAGCGGCCGAAGCTCGGCCCGCATTTTCCGGCGATGCGCGCGGCGTTGGCGAAGGCGCTGGGCATCACCGCCGACGAGATCAATCTGAAGGCTAAAACCAACGAAGGCGTGGACGCCGTGGGCCGCGGCGAGGCCATCGCCGCGCACGTCATCGCCACGCTGAGCCAGCACTAACCACATGGCTCCTGGCGCAGCATCCGCAACGAATCCCCCTGCGAGTTCGTTCCACTCGGAAGATGTCGCGCGCATCTTGCGCGAGCGCGGCTGGTTGGCTGCTGACAATTCACCCGAAGCATCGCCCGAGATGCAGGCGTGGCTCGCGCGGGCGGCAGAGCTGCTCGGTCCGCATGCGGCGGACCACGCGGCGATGGAGAATCTGCTGGCCCTGATCTTCCGTTACGAAGCCGGCGAGATTCTGCGGGACGCGGCGAACCAGGCGGTGCTGGTCCGCGAGGGGGCGCACGAGGTGATTCGCGAGCTGGCCAATCGGGTCCTGGCCGGCGGCGAAATCGATTCCGACCGCCTCAAGGAAATTGTCGATGGCATGAAGACAGCTCTGGCCTATCGCAGCCGCGACATGTTTCATCCGATTCGGCTGGCGCTGGCAGGCGGCGCGGGCGGCGGGGAACTCGACCGCGTGATTTTGCTGCTCGATTCCGCCGCAAGGCTTTCGTTTGCCGCGCCGGTAAAGGGAACGCGGCAGCGCATGCTCGAATTCTGCGCCGCCATGGATTGAGTAACGCGCAATTAGACCCATGAACTGGATCACCGGATTCCACGCAGTCGAAGAGGCGCTCGCGGCCGGGCGTGCGCTGGAACGCGTCCTGGTTGCCAAGGGCCGGCACGGAGAGCGCGTCGAGGCGGTGGTGCGCCTCGCGAAATCGCGCGGCGTGCCGGTGCGTTTTGAGGATCGCGGGCAACTCGATCGTGCAACCGGCACGCGCGAGCATCAGGGCGTGGCCGCGCTGGCGGCTGCGAAACCCGCCGCGGAACTCGAGGATCTGCTGGCGGCAAAAAACGACCGCGGGCTGTTGGTGCTGCTCGACGGCATCGAGGATCCGCACAATCTGGGCGCGATCGTGCGGACGGCGCTCGCCGCAGGGGCACAGGGAGTTGTGATTCCGGAGCGGCGCGCCGCCGGGCTGAGCGACACGGTTGAACGCGCCTCGGCCGGCGCGCTGGCGCATCTGCCGGTCGCGCGCGTGAAGAATCTCGTTCGTGCCATGGAGCAGATCAAGGAAGCGGGCTACTGGCTCGTCGGCTTGGACGAGCGCGCGGAGAAGAGTCACACCGACGTGGACCTGAAGGGGCCGGTGGGAATCGTCCTGGGCCGCGAAGGCGAAGGGCTGCACGAGCTGACGCGCAAGCGCTGCGATTTTCTGGTGTCCATTCCCACGCAGGGCCCGGTGCGCTCGCTCAACGTTTCGGTCGCCGCAGGCGTGATGCTGTTCGAGGTGGTCCGCCAGCGGCGCGCCTCAGGCGGCTAGCCCGCATATCTCACAACGAGTGGGAAAAGAATCGTAATTGGAGATGGAAAAAGGCCGCTTTCTCGGGCATAACTGCGTTGTCTAAGCGTAGTTAAAATCCCAGGAAAGGCGGCCCTTTCAATGACAGAGTGTAGCGAGACTCTCTTCCCGTTTGAAGCTCATTTTTCGCGGCAGGTCGTAGCGCAGTTCGAGGGAAGCTGGCTGACCAGCGATGGTGGTTCTCTGCTCCTGCGCCAAGCCGATCGCAAGATCGGTTTGCTGCGGCGGGTGACTGGCTGCTTCAGGGATTACCGACAGCCGGAACGGATTGAGCATCGTCTGGAAGAGATGCTGGCACAACGGATCTACGGGTTGGCTCTGGGTTACGAAGACCTGAACGATCACGAGCAGCTGCGACAGGATCCGGTTTGGGGAGTGCTGGCTGGAAAGCGAGATATCGGAGAACCTCTGGCAGGCAAGAGCACCCTGAACCGGTTGGAACTTACGCCGAGTGGTTCACCCGCTGCCGAGCGCTACAACAAGATCAGCTATTCTCCGGAAGCGATCGACGAACTGCTGGTCACGCTATTTCTGGAATCCCAAGGCAAAGCACCGAGGTCCATTGTTCTGGATCTGGATGCCACCGACACACCGTTGCATGGGAAGCAGGAAGCGCGCTTTTTCCATGGCTACTACAACCACTACTGCTATCTGCCGCTGTACATATTCTGTGGGGACCAACTGTTGTGTGCTCGGTTGCGGCCTTCCAACATCGACGCCAGTGCCGGGAGCCTCGAGGAAGTCCAACGGATCGTCCCGCAGATTCGGAAAGCTTGGCCGAATACGCAGATCATCCTGCGAGCCGACTCCGGGTTCTGCCGTGAGGAACTGATGGCCTGGTGCGAACAACACGCCGTGGACTACGTTTTTGGCTTTGCACGGAACCAGCGCTTGCGGAGAAAGATCGCCAAGGAAATGCGCCAAGCGAAGAAAGAACAACAGCGCACCGGAAAGCCCGCCCGCGCGTTCACCGAGTTCTTCTACCAGACGCGCGAGACCTGGAGCCGGCGCCGCCGGGTCGTTGCCAAGGCCGAACAGATCCCCGGCAAGGAGAACCCGCGCTACGTGGTGACCTCCCTTCCACGGACTGTCTGGCCTACACAGGAACTTTATGAAACGCTCTACTGCGCGCGGGGAGAGATGGAGAATCGCATCAAAGAACAGCTCAGTCTGTTCAGTGACCGCCTGAGCACCGAGAGTCTGCGCGCGAACCAACTGCGGCTGTATTTTTCCTCTCTGGCGTACGTGCTGGTCGAAGCGCTGCGCCGACTGGGTCTGAGGGGAACGGAATGGGCGGAGTATCAAGTGGAGACGATTCGTCTCCGACTGCTGAAGATCGCCGCCCAGGTGCGCATCACCGCGCGAAAAATCTGGATCCGCTATACGAAAGCTTACCCTTGGAAGAACTCCTTCGTCTCGGCTTGGGCGGCTCTGCGCTGCTGATTAAAATCCCTTAGGCCCCGTCTGGTCACACACTCCGAACCGTCGGGAAAACTCTGTTTAAAACGTTCGTCGAAAGCCTGCAACTCCTTGCCCTACAATGTCGCTACACTTCTTCCAAGGCCGAATCGTCGCGGGCCGCCCAACCTCACCTCCAATTCGTCCCATGAATTCACTCAACGCACTGCTCGTGAGAAATCCAGGCTAGCGGGCCGCTGCGGAGGCGCCTGTCTGCGTGCGGTTCTGCGCCACGGCAGTGTGCTCAGTGGGTAGCGCGGGCATTTCAGCCATAGCATGATCGCGGGCCACGGCGAACTGTGGCCAATCGCGCTTCGAAACCGGATCGGACGGCGGCAGCGGCAGCCTTTCGAAGTTCAAGAATTGCCCGTGGTTCTCGATACGAAAATCGAGATGCGGGCCGGTGGCGAGGCCCGTCATGCCGACCAAGCCAATACGCTGGCCCTGCTCGACGCGCTCGCCGTCGTGCACCAGAATCTTTGAAAGGTGCATGTAGTAGGTCGTGTAGCCGTTCGTGTGCAGTATTTTCACGAGGTTGCCGTCGCCGCCTTTGTATCCCGCGAACGTCACCTTGCCATCGCCAATCGTCTGGACGGGCGTGCCGGTGGGCGCGCCGTAGTCAATACCAAGATGCGCGCGGTATTCCTTCAAGATCGGGTGGAAGCGGTGCAAGCTGAAGTGCGACGTGATCGGCGCTGCAAATTTCAGCGGCGAATGCAGAAATGCCTTCCTCATCGCCTTGCCTTCGGGCGTGTAGTACGTGGGAACGCCCGTAGGGCCGCCGAACAGGATGGCGCGATAGCGGTGGGCGCCGTTGTCGTATTCCACCGCCAGGATGCGCCCGTACGAAACGGTCTGCCCGTTGTCCAATATCTTCTTTTCGACCACCACGCGGAACGTGTCGCCGGGACGCGGGTCGGTGTAGAAGTCGAGATCGTAGGCGAAAATCTCGGCGATGCGCATCGCCAGCTCCGGCTTTTCTCCTGCATCCGTCACAGCCTGAAAGAGCGAGCCATCCACCTGACCGACCACGCCCACTTCGTCCGTGTGCGACGGAATCGTTTGGATCGTCGAATGGAAATCGTTGCCGCTCGGCTGGATGGACAGGATGCGGCCGGGTTCGATGTCGTAGCGCACCTCGCGAATTTCCCCGAGCACGGAGCGCCCGATCTCAAGCTCGTTGCCCGCCCTCAGGTGACGCATGTCGAAAATCGGCTGAGCGGACGCAACCATGCGGTTGGCGGTGGGTGAATCGATGCCAAGCATGCTAAGGAATCCGGCAAAGGTCTTGCCCGAAGGCAGCGTGCGCTTGGTGAATTGGACGAAATCGCGTTGGATGCGCTGCGCTTCGTCTTTTGCGCGCGAAACCTCAGCGTCGAATTGCCGGTCCCATTTGTAGCGCTGGTAGTAAGACGCGCCAATACATCCAGCCGCAATCAGCCCGACTGCCGGCCACAAAATCAGTCTCTTCAGGTCCGCCATAATCCCGTAATATCCCCGAATGGTCTCAGCACGCCCCGCGCCGGAACCTTGGCAGAGTAACGCAAGCCCCGCGCGATAGAAAAGCGAAAACGCTCGGATATTGTTCTCAGCCTGCCAACAATGGAGCCGCGATGTGACGGCGGGCACAAACCGCAGGCCGTCGCCGTGCGATAAAGGATTCATGAAGCGGACGGCGATTCTCATCTGCATCCTTGTAAGCCTTATCGCGGTCCCTGCGCGCGCGTCGGAGCTGAAGGACGAGACCGTCGCTGCGTACGATCGCTACGTTCGAGCGACCGAAGCGCGCATGAAGGACGACCTGGGAAATAGCGGCTTTCTGGCGATCGACCGGCTTCCCGAGAATCGCCGGCAAAAGGCCTACGATCAAGTTCGCAGAGGGGAGCTCTACATCCAGCAGCTGCACACCCGCGAAGGCGAGCATGGAATCGAAATCCCCAGCGGTTTGGTGCATCACTGGGTTGCGGTGATCTTTGTGCCGGGCG
>DATJWJ010000177.1:0-2403 GCA_035501355.1 Bryobacteraceae bacterium
TGCTCTCCCGTGTCGGGCAATACGAGATCGCCGTAATCGATCCCTAGTTTTTCGCGCCACCCCGAATTGAAAATCGCCGAATTGATCGCGGTCATGCCCGCGATGTACGGATACGCCTCAGTCGTAACATCCAAGCCTCGGGCCCGCGCTCCCTGAACCATGGAAAGACACTCAAGCGAGTCTTTTAAGCAGGTGCTGTTGATGTGCACAATATGGAGCGGCGCGCCCGAGATCGCCGCCGCGCCAATCACTTCCTCGGTGGACTGGATCGCCGATCCCGGCTCGACCCGGCCCGCGCTGCGCATGTGCGTATAGACCGGCATTTTCTGCTCAGCAGCCAGGCGGAAGATGTCGATCACCTCCAGCCGCGTGGAACCGGGCGCGTACTCGATTCCCATGCCGACTCCCAACGCACCCGCATCGATCTCCGAGCGCAGCCGTTTCTCCATCTGTGCGATCTGCTCCGGCGTTGCATGCTCATCGGTCGCTGGACCGCTCTTCGGCAAAATGGCGCCCGCAGGCAACGGCGTCCCAAACGCCAGCGCCCGCGCCGAAAGGTAACTCGCCGTCGTGCCATAGTGAATAATCGAGTGCCCATCTTTCTCTTTCAGGAACTGCGCCACGTCCGCCGCCCCGATTTCCATTTCCAACGCCGTGGTCACCCCGTCAAACGCCTTCACCCGCTGGCTCGCCAGGCCCTGCGCGTGCTGATGAAGATCGATGAAGCCGGGCGCGACGACAAGCCCGGCCGCTTTGACGACGCGTCGCCCGGCTAGCGGCGTCTCGGAAATCTTCGCGATCTTCCCCTCACGGATGCCAACATTGCGAACAGCGTCCAGTCCGGTCTCCGGATCCATCACGCGCCCGCCCTCAAGCACGAGGTCGTATTGCTGGGCTGATAGCAGTGAACTTGTCAGTAGAAGCGAGAAAAGCAGGAAATTACGCATAGGCAACCGATCATACCCCGTAGAGACGTAGCTTGCTACGTCTTGCCGTTTGACCTAAAGCCAGAGACGTTGCAAGCAACGTCTCTACAGCGTGCGAACCCCGGCTGCTATCACGTAAACTAGCAGTTCCCTTGAAGCGAATTGGACACATCCTGGCGCGCTACACCGCGTGGCTTCTCGGCCTGATGAAGGTGCTCGGCATCTGGGGGCCTTTTGTAATTGCCTTTGCCGACAGCGCCCTGTTGGGCATGCCCGTCGATTTCATCGTCGCCACCTACGTCTATGAGGACCGCAAGCGCATGTTCCTCTACATCGCGATGGCCTCGCTGGGATCGGCGCTGGGCAGCATCCCGCTGTACATCATCGGCTATCTCGGGGGAGAAAAAGTCCTGCGCAAGCGCATCTCTGAAGAGCGCTTCCTCAAAATCCATCGCTCCTTCGAGCAACATGAATTCTGGGCTCTGATGTTTCCCGGAATGCTGCCGCCGCCCATGCCGTTCAAGATATTTGTGCTGGGCGCTGCGGTCTTCGAGATGAGATTCCGCGACTTCCTGGTCGCGATCTTTGCCGGAAGGTTCGTCAGGTTCCTCGTCTTGTCGGTGCTAGTGCTCTGGTTCGGGCCGCAAGTTGTTGCCCTGTTCGGCGGCGTCTTCAAACGTCATTGGATCTGGGTTCTAACGCTGTTCGTTGGAGGCCTCTGCCTATGGCTTGTCTTGAGGAGAAGAGGAAGGACAACTGAGACCGAAGGTCTTTAGCGGCACATGTAGGGACAGCCGCCCCCGGCTGTCCGCGGCCAAGCAGGGCCGCGCTCCGATTTTAGCAACGGCACTGACTGCCGGTTACGCCGCCGCCGTGTGGTCGCCGGCATGCATCCATCCAGAAACCGCGTGCACCAGCACCGGCGTCCCAAACATTGCCAGGGAGAAGAACAGATCGCTGGTCACGGTTCCGCGGAAAAACGGAATCGCCGCCGTGTACGACATCATCAAGCCGCTGAAAGTCCTCGGATACATCTGCGGCCAGGCCGCCCACACTGCGAAATTGCTGATCACAAAAAACGAAATGGAACTGGTCAGCGCCGCGCCCACCACTCGCCAGAATCCTGACTTTTCGCGCAAATTCGTGCCTAGCCACAGAATCGCGGCGTACCATGCCCAAGTAACCAGATGGTCCCAGGTCACAGGATACGCATAGATGAACTTGGTCAGGATGACGTCAGCCGACGCCATCAGCACCAGCGGAATCCAGAACTGCCTCCGCGCGCCGCGCGCTCCAAAGAACAGCAGCGACGCCGCCAGCGGCGTAAAGTGCCAGGCATGAGGCAGGAAGTTCAATGGTCCCGCGAAGGGCAGGAAACGGACAGCAATCGCTAATAGCACGAACAGGTAGGCCAGCATGATCACCTCGAGAACGAAAATCTATTCTGGGCGTTGCCGCGCTCGCCGTCAAGCGAGGC
>DATJWJ010000178.1:0-2533 GCA_035501355.1 Bryobacteraceae bacterium
TGAACCAGCCCGTCGATCTGGCCGCAGCCGGCAAGTTCGAAGACATCGTGCAGGCACTGGCGATGAAGGTGGCCGACGCGCCACAGCGTCCAGAGTGGGAGAATACCAGCTTCTTCCGCCGCTTCGTGGTCGTACCGAATACGGGACGTTAGCTGGGATATCGGAAGACCGATTCAGGTTTCTTGAGTTATCTCAGCTACTGATACGGCCACTGCGCCGCGCGTCCATTGACCATGCCCCCGCGCCTGTAATCAGCAGAAACACCAGTCCCAGCACCATACTGAAATCGACGCGCGCCTCGTGCAGCATGGCCCACACCCCACTCTTGGCGAGCATCGGGATCTTAGTTGTGGCGATCGCGACCGAGATGACCGCCAGCAGGGGAATCGCTGCCAGCCGGGTGAACAGACCAAGCAATAATAGCGTCCCGCAGACGATTTCCACCGTGCCCACAAACGGCGCCATGATCTGCGGGGCCGGAATGCCGATCTTCTCGAATCGCCCCACGCCGAGTTGAGCAGGGAAGAGGAATTTCTGGACGCCCTCCGACACGAAGACCCAGCCGACCAGAACGCGAATCAGCAGCACCGCCTTGGCGGCCCGCGCTGTCCAGCGAATGTCATTCATGTTCACCCCTTCATGACGGGCGGAGGCGGCGCAGTGAACTGGCTAAGGTCGCCAAAACCAAGTGTGGTCTCGATGGCGCTGATCTTTTCCACCGCATCGTCAAAGCCGTCCTTGCCGAACATTTTGTGCTCGATGTCTTCGAACTGGTCCGACAATTCGTCGAGCTGTTTATTGGTGAAGTGGGTCTTCCAGGCCGGGAAGACCACCGTGTCTTCGCGCGCTGCGTGATTGCGATACATCAGGACGAACGCTTCCAGCGAGCGCGCCAGCGGCTCAGCGTTGGCGCTTGCGATGCGGCCACTCTTGGTCACCGCCAGCAAATAGCTGGTGATCTCGCGTCCGCGCGCATGCTGCGCCAGCAGGATATCCACCAGTTTGGGCGCCTCGCCGGTTCCCTTGCGAACCACCGGGAAGATGTGTTCTTCCTCCAGCATCTTCTCGTGATAGTTCTCTCCGAAATCGCGAAACAACACGCCCGTGCGATAGAGCGCACTGGCGTCTAGCGACGCCGCGTTGCTCCTTATCTTGGGGATGCTTTCGGTGTAAACCAGCAACGCTCGGCGCAGCACGCCATGCTCGCGCATCAGGTCTTCGGTGGCCGTAACTTCCGGCTCTTTAGCTTCGGGGGTTGCCAAAAGTATGGTAGGAGTTATCAGGGTTGCAGTGGTAACGGCGGTGGCCGTTGCAATCAGCTCACGCCGCGTGAGCTGCTGGGCGCTCGGAGACATACACACCTCCAGTATCTACGATACGCCGCTCAAAGTAAGGATCCGAGATCGGAGCCCTCTCCCGCCCAACCAAAATAACGTTGGGTGGCGTCCCGGCAACGTATTTGCCTCCGAGAAACGAATGCACGTCTTCGGACTCTCCTGGAGGTGAACGCAGGAAAGTTTTGTGAGGCCGAGCTGAGCATCTGCTGATCTAATTTTTGAGGTGCGACATGCAATTGAAACCCTTCCTGCTGGACATGTGGCTGGACACCTACGAGCACAACATCGAATTCAATCTCGCCGCAAGTACCGGACCGTGCTGGACCCTGAACCAGATCCTCGGCCTCGCCAGTGAGGAGGAGCGGCAGCGCTTCCTGAATCACAACTTGGTCTACAGCCGCCCCGCAGGAGCCGACGGACTACGTGCCGCCATCGCCGACATGCAGGGGGTTGATGTCGACACTGTCCAGGTCGTAACCGGCGCCTCGGAAGCGCTTCTTGTGCTGATGTGGCTGGCCGCGGAGCCCGGAGCCAATGTCATCATCCCTCAACCAGGCTTTACGACCTTTTCCGCTCTGCCCGAATCCCTTCGCCTCGAGACTCGCTGCTACGCTATTCGGAGGGAGAACGGCTTCCGTGTCGATCTCGATGAAATCAAGCGACTGGCGGATCAAAATACCAGGCTGATCCTGGTGAACAGCCCCCACAATCCCACGGGCGCCACCGTCAGTGATGTGGAACTGGACAGCTTGCACGAGTTCACCTCATCGCGCGGAATTCAACTTGTCAGCGATGAGGTCTACCACCCTATCTATCACGGACAGCCGACGAAATCGGCTGCCCGTCTGCCCCATGCCACCGTTATCCATGATTTCTCGAAGGCTTTTCCTTTGTCCGGAGTTCGCACCGGGTGGATGATCGAGCATGACGCGAAGCGCCGCGAGCGCTACTGGAATGCCCGCGCGTATTTTTCCATTTCCAACAATACCGCCGGAGAAATGCTTGCGGAGATCGCCATGCGCCACCGCAATATCGTCCTCGGGAAAACGCAGCAAACCGCAACTGAAAATCTTCGCCAGCTTGGCGCCTTCATGGCCGAACATCGCGAGACGCTTGGCTGGATTTCTCCTCGCGGCGGAATGACCGCATTTCCCTGGCTGGCCAGTGGAGAGGACAGCCGTGCTTTTTGCCGGGCC
>DATJWJ010000179.1:0-17327 GCA_035501355.1 Bryobacteraceae bacterium
GATCCGGACGGGATCTTGCGGGGCGATTGTAAATCGGTTCCGCATGTTCGGATCGCCGAGAAGGCGGATTTAAAGAAGGCCGCGCTGCGCAAGCTGGTGCGAAGCGCGATTCGAGCGGCTGAACGTCCGGAGGGCAAGGTCGAGCCTGTCAGCGTGGTTCGTGCGGTTTATCCCAAGCGGAGGCGGCCGGACGCCGGGGTCAGTCGCGCTCCTCGAGGTGCTTCAAGCGCGCGTCGATGACCTCTTCGACACGGTGCAGTTCCGAGCGCCAGAGGTCGCGCATTTCGTCGAAACGGCGATCGACATCGTTGAATCGGCGATCGACGTCGTTGAAGCGCTGGTTAATGTTGGCGAAGCGCGTGTCCAGATGCGTCCGCAAATCGCTTAAACGAGCATTGTTGATCAGTATCCCCACCAGGACCGTGACCATGGTTGGCACGACGGCCAGGACGATGGTGAGAAGCTGCGTGTCGCTCATCTGCTCCTCATGATAGCGCGCCGGCTAGTGCAGCTTGCCAGGAACGAGGCCGAATTGATAGACTGGAAGTTCCCGAGGAGCAAACGATTATGGCGAAAGTATGTGAAGTGTGTGGACGCGGGCCTCAGTTCGGCAACCGCATCAGCCACGCGCATAACGTGACCAAGCGGCGCTGGAACATCAATCTGCAGACCGTGCGCGCCCTTATCAACGGCAGCGCCAAGCGCATTCGCGTTTGCACCTCTTGCATCCGCAGCGGGAAAATCCAAAAGGCAGCCTGAAGTCTCCCGGCGCGCTCCCATGCGCTTAGTCACTTTTCGGCGGACCGGCGGCGAAGCGGAAGCCGGCGCTGTTGTTCGGGACCAAGTAGTTTCGCTCTATGGGGCGGGTTTTCGCGACATGCTGGCAGTCCTGGCCGGCGGCGCCGAGGCGAAAGCGAAAATCGAGAACTGGATTTATAGTCCTCCAAAAAACGCCAGTGTCGCCCTCGATTCGGTTGAGCTGCTGGCACCCATTCCCCGCCCGCCCAAGCTAATCTGCATCGGGCTCAATTATCGAGACCACGCACGCGAGACCGGGATGGAAATACCCAAACGGCCGACCATCTTCTCGAAGTTCTCAAACGCCGTTACCGGCCCGGGCTGCCCGATCGTGTTGCCGAAGAACTCCACGCAGCCGGATTACGAGGCCGAGTTCGCGTTCGTGATCGGCGAGGGCGGCCGTCACCTCGCCGCCGCGGATTGGGCGCGGCACGTCTACGGCTACACCATTTTGAACGACGTGAGCGCGCGCGATTTTCAGATGGCCACTTCGCAATGGATGGTGGGCAAGACCTTCGATACCTTCGCGCCGATGGGGCCGCACATCGTCAGCGCGGACGAAATCGACGACCCACACGCGTTGGACATCAGCCTGCGAGTTAACGGCGAGACGCTGCAAAGCTCCAACACGCGCGAGTTGATTTTCAAGATCCCTGAGCTGCTGGCGTATCTTTCGAGCGTCATGACGCTGGAGGCAGGCGATGTGGTGTCGACCGGAACGCCCGCGGGAGTTGGTTTTGCGCGCAAGCCTCCGCGCTACCTGCAGCCGGGTGACGAGGTGGTCATCTCTATCGCGGGCATCGGCGAATTGCGAAACCCGGTCATCGCGGAGACTTGAACCGGACTAGGGCGACGGCGGCTCGCGGTTAAATAATTCTTCCAGTTCCTTGGCGGTCGGAGTGCCTTGTACGGCCTCGTGCATCTCGTGCGCGAAGGTCCGCATTACTTCCAGCAGCTCGTACTCTCGGCCTAGCGTGGCGTACAGCTCCACGCCGGCCAACACCAGCGCGAGCCTGGCGTCTCCGCGCTCCGCAACTTCGTATCTCAAACGCCGGAGCAGCTCGATGGACTCCGGGTCCGTGGGGTGCCACGACATGAAAAGGGGTGGGGATTGTTCCCTACCCCTTACGATACCGCTTCGTTGATCGTGATCGCTATGCCGTGATGGTTTTGCGATGTTCGCCGGCCTGGATTTGAATCTGGCGCGGGCGGCTCTTCTCCGCCACCGGGATCTGGATGTCCAGCACACCGTCGTGCAGCTGGCAATTCACTTTGTCGAGATCGAGACCAGCAGGAAGCGCCACTTCGGTTCGAAACTTGCCGTAGGCGAGCTGGGTGTGGCCGCTTTTTGCGGAGCCCTCTTGTGTTTTTCTCTCGCCCTCGATGATCAGCTGGTTATTTTGCACTGTCACCTTCAAGTCGTTCTGCGGGACAGCGGGAACAATGGCTCGCAAGTTCAGCGTGGTGTCGCCCCAGGAAGTTTCCACCACCGGACTAAACATCCACTGCGATCCAGCGCCGGACGCGATCAGTCTTCCTGTTTCTGACGGGAACCCATAGAAATTTTCAAATAGTTGATCCACCGAGCGCCGGAACTGATCCAGCGTTTGCCGAACGTCGCTGCCGAGGACACTACTCATCATGGTTTCACCTCTTCGTAATTTAGGATTAAGAACAGGCTTCCGGAAGCCGTGCCTTCAACCGCATTTTAGCACCGGGAATAAATTTGGAAGCTTCGATTTTTGTCTGTAACGGTGACCGTTGCTCAGCCGGGAGAGCGGCGCGCGCTACGAGCGAAACCGCTCATCGATTTCCACTTGATATCCGCTGGCGAGGCGATTGGTTTCGTTCGCCATGCCGACCACGGCCATCAACTCGTGCAGCATCGCGTTGGTCATTCCGGCCTTGCGCGCGGCCGCGGTGTGGGAAGCAATGCAATAGCCGCACTGATTGCTGGCGCTGACCGCGAGATAAATCATTTCCTTCGTCAGCCCATCCAGCGCTCCGGGCGCCATGATTGCCTTGATGCTTTCCCAAGTGCGGCGCAGGGTTGCAGGATCGTTGGCCAGCGCTTTCCAAAAATTGTTGATCCAATCGGTTTGGCGCGTGGCCATGATGTCGTCGTAGACGGCGCGCACTTCCGCGCTGGCGTCTTGATATTCGATTAGTCCGAGGGTGGCCATGCTCGCTCCGTTTCTTTCAGTGCTCGACCCATCGTAACGGTTCGCGGCATAATAGAATTTACCCACCGCATGATTCCAGAAACGCTATTAGAAGGCCTCACTTTCGACGACGTGCTGCTGCAGCCGGCGCGCAGCAGCGTTCTTCCCACGCATACCGACACGCGCACCTGCCTGACGCGGAATATCGGGCTGAACATTCCCATCGTAAGCTCGGCCATGGATACGGTGACCGAGTCGCATCTGGCCATCGCGCTGGCGCAACAGGGCGGCATCGGAATCATACACCGCAACATGCCGATCGAGCGCCAGGCCGAGGAAGTGGATCGCGTGAAGCGCAGCGAGAGCGGGATGATCGTCGATCCGGTGACCATCGGCCCGGAGAAGAAGATCTCGGAAGCCTTGGACCTGATGAAGCGCTACCGCATCTCGGGCGTTCCGGTGACGCAAGATGGAAAGCTGGTTGGCATTCTCACCAACCGGGACCTGCGCTTTGAGACGCGATACGATCTGCCGATCTCGCAGGTCATGACCAAGGAGCACCTGATCACCGTTGCGGTCGGCACCACGCTGGATGAGGCCGAGAAAATCCTGCATCGGCACCGCGTCGAGAAGCTGCTGGTGGTGGACGATCAGTACATGCTCAAGGGGTTGATCACCGTCAAGGACATTCAGAAAAAGCTGAAATATCCGCTGGCGGCCAAGGATCAGCAGGGACGCCTGCGAGTGGGTGCGGCGGTGGGTTCGGGCAGCGATTTTCTGGAGCGCGCTCAAGAACTGGTGGCCAGGAAAGTGGACGTGATCGTGGTCGATTCGGCGCACGGACATAGCGACGGCGTGATGCAGGCTGTGCGCACCTTGAAGCAGAAGCTTCCCAGTGTAGACCTCATCGCGGGCAATGTCGCTACGTTCGAGGGTGCGCGGGATCTGATCGACTTGGGCGCGGACGGAATCAAGGTGGGCATCGGACCTGGATCGATCTGTACCACGCGTGTGGTCAGCGGGGCCGGCGTGCCGCAGATCACGGCCATCGCGGATTGCGCGCGCGCCACCCGCGGGTCCAGCGTGCCGCTGATTTCAGACGGCGGGATCAAGTTCTCGGGCGACGTTACCAAAGCGATCGCCGCGGGGGCGGACTCGGTCATGATTGGCAGCCTGTTCGCGGGCACTGAAGAGAGCCCCGGAGAGACCATTCTGTATCAGGGCCGGACCTTCAAGAGTTACCGCGGGATGGGTTCGATGGGGGCGATGTCGCAGGGTTCGGACCGCTATCCGCAGCAGGATACCAGCGGCAAACTGGTGCCCGAGGGAATCGAAGGGCGGGTTCCCTACAAAGGGGCGCTCGCGGAAATGGTGTATCAACTGGTGGGCGGTCTGCGCGCTGGAATGGGCTATTGCGGGTGTCCGAACATTCGTGAGCTGCAGGAGCGCGCGGGTTTCCTGCGGGTGACCAGCGCGGGCTTGCGCGAGGGCCACGTGCACGACGTAATCATCACCAAGGAAGCGCCTAATTACCGCTTGGAATAGCTAAGCGCCGCTAGGGTTCTGCTGATAACCGTAGGTGAGGTAGTTCAGGCTCTGAACCTCAGCGCTCACGTTATTCTGCTCGGACTCCAATTGCGCGCATAACGCGTCGGCCGCCTGCACTTGGGCGGTGAGGGTGTTCTGGGTAGCCGTGGCGCGAGCGGTCAGCGTGGCAATCTGGCTGGTGAGCGCTGTGTCTTGAGTCTCAATGTCTGTTTGCTGCATCTGAATCAGACCCTCGATCGGATCCGTGATCTGCGTGAAGTTGTTGGCCAGGTTTCCGAGTCCAGAGCTGGACGAACCCAGGAACTTGAATGCATCCGAGATTTGCGAGACCGACAGCGCACTGAAGGTGTTCTGGTTGAAGCTCATCTCGCCGGTGTCGTCGAACTCGATGCCTAGATCCGAGAGGCTGTGAATGCTGCTGGAGCTGCTGGGATTCCAGTAGGTGGCAAGCTGCTGCATGTCGCTGCTGATTTGCCAGATAAGAGGGTCTCCAACCAATACGCCACCCGATTGTCCCCGCTGCTGATTCACTTGATCGGCCAGCGAATTGTAGCTGGACACCAGGGTCTGAAGCGCGTTGGAAAGCTGCGATGCATCGGTTGAAACTGAGATAGTGGAGGACGGATGAGTGACGCTGGTGGTGCTGTTGAGAGTGAGGCTTACGCCGGAAATGACATCGTTGATGGTGTTGCTGGATCGTGTTACTTCGATATTGTTCAAGAAAAAGTCTGCATTGGAACCCTGATTTGTGCTTGAGATCAGGTTGGTTGGGGTGGTGTCATTGAGCTGAATGGTAGTAGCGCTGTGGTTATTGGTGGAAATGGAAAGCGAGCCGCTATTTACCGATGCCGTCACGCCTGCGCCGGCATTGTTGATGGCCTGGACCAAGCTGTTGAGATTGTTACTGGCCGAAATATTCAGATTGTAGGTGGTGGAGCCCACCTTCAGGTTCACGTACCCACTGCTCGAGACCGGCGTGCTGGCAGGATCCGCGTACGTAGTGAGGGATGTTTCGGTGCCCGTGCCCGTATTGGTGACCAGGTCGGATGGGCTCGTGAGGTCGTTGAGCTGCAGCGTGGTCGCGCCGGAGCTGTTGGCTGTAACAACCAGGTAATCGGGTGTGGCGCCGGTTCCCGAGGTCAAGATGGAGGCGGTGACGCCGGCACCGGCGTTGTTGATAGCGTTCATCAGGCCCGTGAGATTGTTGCTCTTCGAGATGTTGAGCTGATAGGTTTGCGATCCGGCCACCAGATTGACTACGCCGGTGGCGGAAACCGGGCTGGTTGAAGTATTGGCGTATCCGGTCAAGGACATCTCCGACGCTGCCGACGCGAGCGACTGAATATCGGTGATCGTGTAGGTGCCGGCAGCCGCGCTTCCGGTGCTCACCGCGCTTACCAGGCTGGTGTCGGAACTGGAGGCCGACAATCCTCCGCTGGCGGCCAGCGTTCCTAACGACGCCACGGCTGAGCCCACACTCGCTACCAGCGGATCCAAGGTGTCCAGCGCCTGCGATTTGTTCTGATTGGCGGTCTGTTCGTTCTGTAACGCCGTGATCGGCAATTGGGCGATCTGTTGCCCGCGTGTCAATATGCTTTGAAAATCGCTCGAATACTGGCTGATGCCAGTGAAATATAACGATCCAATGCTGCTTGTAGAGGCCATCCTGCTCTATTTATCGGCTGGACAGGATGGTCTCTTGATCTCTTTTTGGCCTTAGCTTGGAAACCTGCCCGGCCACTCGCTGCACCTGCTCGCGGGTCATATGCGCATGCAACGGAAGGCTCAAAACCGTGCGGGCGCACGCTTCAGCGACCGGAAAATCGCCCGCTTTGTACCGCGCATCGGAGTAAGCCGGAATAAGGTGAATCGGATGGGGATAGTGGATCGCCGTCGCGATTCCAGCCAGCTCCAGCTCGCGCTGCAACGCGTCGCGCTGCTCGGTGCGGATGGTGTACAGGCAGTAGACGTGACGAAGGTCGGGCAATGCGACTGGCCGCGCGACTCCAGCGTCTTCCAGCAGCCGATTGTATTCGGCAGCCAGCTCGCAGCGGATTTTCGTCCACCGTTCCAGGTGCGGAAGCTTGGCGCGCAGGACCGCGGCCTGGAGAGCCGGCATGCGGTAGTTGTAGCCTTTTAGCACGGCATAATAGCGATGTTCTTCGCCCCAATTTCGAAGCAGCGAGAGCGTGCGGGCGTACTCGGGATTGCTGGTGGTGACCAGGCCGCCTTCGCCCGCCGCGCCCAAGTTTTTGGTGGGGTAGAAGCTAAAGCAGGCCAAATCGCCCAGGCTGCCAACGCGGCGGCCGTGGTACTCGGCGCCATGGGCCTGAGCCGCATCCTCGATCACGGTGAGATTGTGGCGGCGCGCGATTTCCAGAATCGCGTCCATCGCGGCCGGTTGTCCATAGAGATGAACCAACAGGATGGCGCGGGTGCGGCTGGTGATGGCGGCTTCGATTTGGCTCGCATCGATGTTGAATGTATCCGGATGGATGTCGACATAAACGGTGGTCGCGCCTACGTAGCCGATCGCCGCGACGGTGGCAAAGAAGGTGTAGGGAACGGTGATGACTTCGTCGCCCGGCCCGATGCCCGCGGCCAGCAACGCCAAGTGCAGCGCGCTGGTGCCGGAGTTGACGCCGATGGCGAAATCGGCGTCGCAATAGGCCGCGAATTCCTCTTCAAACGCCGCGGTTTCCTTGCCTAGAATAAATTGGCTGCTGGTAAAAACGCGCGCGACCGCGGAGTCGATTTCGGATTTCAATTCGCGGTACTGAGCCGAAAGATCGAGGAACGGAATCATAGCAAGAGGCGCTCGAATTCTCGTGACGCCACTTCCCAAGAATAACAAGCGGAAACCAGCTTCCGTGCCGCCTCGCTCAGGCAGCGCGCCGCGGCGGAGTCTGAGAGCAATTCCAGGCAGTGCTCGGCGAAATCTTCCGGCGAATCCGCGATCCGGATGGTTTCCCCATGGCGGACCTCGAGCCCCTCGGCGCCGATGGTGGTGGAAACTACCGGGACTTGAGCCGCCATGGCTTCGAAAATCTTCAGGCGAGTGCCGCCGCCGATGCGCAGCGGGACGATGGAGACCGCGGCTTCCCACAGGAACGGGCGCACGTCCTCGACGGTGCCTGTCACGTGGATGCCCGGATACTTCGCCGCTAGCTTGCGGATGGCGGCATCGGGACGGCGGCCTGCGATGGTCAGAGTGCAATCGGACCGGCGCAGGTGGATGCGCGGGAACACTTCTTCGACGAACCAGTGGATGCCATCCACGTTGGGAGCCCAGTCCATGGCTCCGACGAACACCAGGTTCCCGGCGCGCTTGACGTCGCGCGGCGGCGTGAAGTACTCCACATCCACGCCGGTAGGCACGGCATCCACGCGAGCGGCGCGATAGCCGGAACGCATGCTGGCAGCGTCTGGCTCCGATACCGCGATCACTCGCTTCACGGCGCGGCAGACGTGGGCTTCATAACGGCGCATTTTTTCATATTGGCTGCGAAGATACATGCGAACCGGCGCGTTCGAAGCATGCTCCAGACGCCGCTTCCAGATTTGTGCTTCGACGTTATGCTGGAACAGCACCACGCTGCTGAGATCGGAGATGTTGGGGGCAGGAAACAGGAAGTCGCAAACCACTGCATCGAAGCGTTCCCGCCTGGTCAGCTCGGCGACGTGCCGTTGCATGCCTTGGGAGCGGTAGCGGCTCACCGCCAGCGGCAGATCCGAAAACATGCTTCCGGCCACCTGCAGCCAGAAGCGCGGGCGTGTATGCAACGGTGCGTAGTGTGGGACCGGATAGGCTTTGGTGCAGTATTCCGAACTGCGCTCGACGCCGCCCGGCTGGTTGTCGAGATCGAGCGCGACGTAATGAATCTCGTGCCGGCGGTGCAGCCGCTTCAAAAGCTCCAGCGTGCGGATTTGACCGCCACTGATGGTGGGATGCAGAAAATCCGATTTCACCCACAGGATCTTCATAGGGCCGGCCGCGCTGATTGGTGAGCTTCGAGGCCGTGGAAGACCTGTTCGCGGCGGCCGGTGAGAAACAAGTCGCCCCAGAGCTGCAGATTGATCAGCCGCCAGAGGCGATCGGTGGCGTCCTCAAAGCCAGAGCGATGGCGTACGATCAGCGCCTCGATCTCGCGCAAATCCAGATGAGCCGCCAGCAGCCCGTCGCGCGATCTTAGGGCTTGATACAGCGGTTCGGACCGCGCATCCAGCAGCCAGCGGCGCAGCGGCGTGGGGAATCCCATTTTTTTCCGGTGAATCACGCGGCTGGGCAACAGGTCGCGCACGGCTTTCTTGAGCACATACTTCTGCACGCCGGCGCGGATCTTAAAGCGGGCGGGAATGCGCGCGGCGAACTCCACCAGGGTGTGGTCGAGAAAGGGCACGCGGCTTTCGATGGAACAGGCCATGCTCATCTGGTCCTGCTTCATGAGAAGCTCCACCAGGTATGTTTTCTGGTCGGCGTAGAGCATGCGAGCCAGCAGCGATGAATCCGCGCGGGCGTTCCAGCAGGCCAGAAAGGCGGCATAGGCGTCGTCAGGGCAGTGCGGCAGCATCCGGGCGCGCTCGTCCTGAGAGAACGCGCAATAGAAATTATCCAGGTACAGCGATTCGAGCGAAGCATCACGGGCGAGAAATGTGTGCCGCAGCTTGCGCCGCAAGGATGCTCCTAGCAATCTGGATGCGGCGGTACGGGCTCCGATCCAGCGTCGCAATCCGGACGGCACCACTGCCGCGCCGCGCTGGTTTAGCGCATGCCAGCGATAGCGCTCGTAACCGCCGAACAGTTCGTCGCTGCCTTCACCGGTAAGCACCACTTTTACGTGCTCGGACGCCAGCTTCGAAACGAAGTATAACGAAACGCTGGATGGCCAAGCGATAGGCTCGTCTTCATGCCAGATCAGCCGGGGGAGCGCGCCAAAGAACTGGTCCTGTCCGATGATAGTCTCATGATGCTCCGTTCCAATGGCGCGGGCGACCTGGGAAGCGTAGCTCAGCTCGCTGAATTGTGTTTCCCGGTAACCGACGGCGAAGGTCTTGACCGGGCCGTCCGTGGATCGTTTGATGAGCGCCGCGATCGCGCTGGAGTCGACGCCGCCGCTCAGAAACATCCCCAGCGGCACGTCGCTCATCAGCCGCATCCGGACGGATTCCTCCAGACGCCAGCGTGTATCCGCGATCCAATCCTCGCCGGCGGATTCCTCGGCCACGGGAACATCCCAATAGCGCTCGATCCTCGGCTCCGGGCGCGGCTCGGTTAAATCCAGAGTCAGGTGATGTCCCGGCATCAGCTTGCGAACGCCGCGGAACAGGGTACGGTCGCCGCTGATGTAGCCGAAAGCCAGAACCTCGGGAAGCGACTCGTCATGCAGTTCCGGCGAAATGGCCGGGTGCTCGAACAACGCCTTGATCTCGGAGGCGAACGCAAAAAGCCGACCGTCCCAGTAGTAATAGAAGGGCTTGATGCCCAGCCGGTCGCGCGCGCAAAACAAGCGGCGCCGGTTTTTGTCCCAGATGGCGAAGGCGAACATGCCATGGAACAGATGGAGACAACTGGGGCCATGCTGTTGGTAAGCATGCAGGACGGTCTCGGTGTCCGAGCGCGTCTGGTAGCGATGGCCGGCACGTTCCAGCGCCGGGCGCAGCTCGGCGTGGTTGTAGATCTCGCCGTTGTAGGTGATCCATACGGTTCCGGCTTGATTGGTCATGGGCTGGCCGCCACCCTTCGCGTCGATGATGCTGAGGCGGCGATGGCCCAGATGGGCCCAGTCGTCATGATAGAAGCCGAAATCGTCAGGACCGCGATGTCGAAGGGCCTCGGTCATGCGACCGAGGTGCACCACGCTGCCGGAAACAGGCGCCGTGGTGACCAGCCCGGCCACCCCGCACATCTAGTTTCAGTGTACGATTTTCGCGGCGCGGATCGCCGGTTACCATTGGAGGCGGAGGCTTTCATGCACCGTACCATCGGTCGCACAGAGGCCCGCGCGGCGCTGGCTCTACTACTCATGCTGGCAACGGGCGGCACATTGGAGGCGCAGGAATTTGCCGGACGTGAGAAACTGCGCGCCCACTCGGATGAATTCCGCAAAGACGTGATCAAGGTGACCGACGGTGTCTACGTGGCGGTCGGCTTCTCGGATGCCAACTCGGTCCTGATCCAAGGCGACGGCGGGCTGATCATCGTGGACACCACCAGCGACGTGAACGACGCGGGCGCCGTGAAGGCGGAGTTCGCGAAACTCTCCAGCGCGCCGGTTCGCGCGATCATCTACACGCACTCCCATCCGGATCACACCGGCGGCGCGACGGTCTTCGCCGGGAACGACCACCCCGAGATCTACAGCCACCAGCTTCTGGTCAACCGCGTCCCTGACGTGGGCCGGGCCGGCCGTGACGGAGGCGACCAGTTCGGCTCGTCCTTGCCGGATTCGTTATACATCAACGCCGGTACTGGCATGGAGTTTGGGCGGCGGACTGCGCCGACCGGCTACCTCGCTCCGACGCGCACGTTCAGTGGGGAACGGTTGGAGATCACCGTCGCCGGTGTTCGGCTGCAACTGCTCCACACGCCTGGAGAGACGCCCGAGAACATCGCGGTCTGGCTGCCGGACAAACGCGTACTGCTGCCGGGCGATGACTTCTACAAAGCCTTTCCGAACCTGTACGCGATTCGGGGGGCGCGCTTGCGTCCGGTGGAGCAGTGGGTCGCCAGCCTCGACATCATGCTAAACCTCGGCGCAGAGTACCTGGTGCCGGGGCATACGCGTCCGGTCATCGGGAGCGCCAACGTTCGCGCGGCGCTGACCACGTATCGCGATGGCATCCAGTCGATACTCGACCAGACCGTTGCGGGCATGAAGAAGGGCGAGCGTCCGGACGAACTGGTGCAGCACGTGAAACTTCCGCCAGCGCTGGCGACTAGCCCTTACCTGCAGGAGTTCTATGGCACGGTTGCCTGGGCGGTGCGCGCCATCTACGACGAATACGCCGGCTGGTTCGACGGCAACCCGACCAATCTTTTTCCACTGTCCGAAACCGAGCGAGCGGCCAGAATCGTCGAGTTAGCTGGCGGCCGGGAGCAGGTGCTGGCGAAGGCGCACGGCGCGATCGCCAACAAGGACTTTGAATGGGCCGCCGAGTTGACCGACTACGTCCTGGCGATCGACGGCGGAAACGTCGAGGCAAAGCGGCTGAAGGCGACGGCGTTGACGGAACTTGGCGAGCGTCAGATCAGCGCCATTGCACGGAACTACTACCTCTCCGCGGCTCAGTACCTGCTGCGCGACTTACCCGGCCGGTGAGCGATTAATGTCCCTCGGCTTCTAGAAATCGCTCGGCTTCGATGGCCGCCATACACCCGGCGCCCGCCGCCGTGATGGCTTGGCGATACGCGCGGTCCTGCACGTCACCGGCGTGAAAAACTCCCGTGACGCTGGTGCGCGCGCCGCCTTTGGACACAACGTAACCGTCCGGATCCAATTCAATTTGGCCTTCGAACGGGCGCGTATTGGGAATGTGACCGATGGCGACGAAGAAGCCATCCACGTCTCGCACCCAGGTTTCGTCGGTGCTCAGGTTGCGCAGTTTTACTGAGGTCACCAGATGCTGGTCGGCGTCGTAAACGTCCTCGACCACGGTGTTGGTGAGGAACTTGATCTTTGGATTGCTGCGCGCGCGGTCCAGCATGATCTTGGACGCGCGAAACGTATCGCGCCGGTGAACCAGCGCGACTTCTTCGCCGAAGCGCGTGAGGAAATTGGCTTCTTCCATGGCGGTGTCGCCGCCGCCGATCACCATGATCTTCTTGCCCCGGTAGAAAAAGCCGTCGCAGGTGGCGCAGGAGCTGACGCCGTGTCCGATGAGCCGCTGCTCGTTGGGTAGATTCAGCCAGCGCGCCGACGCACCGGAGGCGATGATCACCGTGCGCGCTTCGCGCCATTCGTGGTCGATCTTCAGGCGGAAGGGGCGCTTGGAAAGATCCGCTTCGAGCACGGTCCCGTGCAAATACTCGGCGCCGAAGTGCTCAGCTTGTTTTTTAATGTTCTCCACCAGCACCGGGCCTTCGATTCCTTCTGGAAATCCCGGGAAATTCTCGACCAGCGTGGTAAGCGAGAGCTGGCCACCCGGTTCATGTCCGGCGACTACCAGGGGCTTCAAATTGGCGCGCGCGGTGTACAGCGCCGCAGTGTTTCCGGCGCAGCCGGAGCCGACTACGATCACATTTCGCATGGGAACTTTTATGCTAGCAGAGCCGGATTCCCAGCTACCAGCTCAGCGGAAAATCAACTGCGCGTAATCGTGCAGGTAATGACGCCAGTTGATCCAGGTGTGGCCCCCTTCGGTCACATGAAGCTCGTGCTTGATTCCTTTGGCGGTGAGCAATGCATCCAGGTTGTGCGCGCTCTCGCCCACTAGCGCGTCTTTCTCGCCGACCGCAATCCAGAAGAGTTTCAGCTCCTTGTTGGTCTTGGCTGGATTATCGAGAAATGTCGCGTTGGCCTGTTCGAAATCCGGCGTCCTGGGCCGGCCGATGCCCATGCTGAACACGCCCGCATAGGCGAATTTATCCAGGTTGGAAGGAAGCACGCGCAAGGTTTGGCCGCCGCCCATGGACAAGCCGGCGATGGCGCGATTCTCGCGGTTCCCGATCACGCGGTAATTTTTCTCGACGTACGGCATCACGTTCTGCAAGAATTCGTTGGCGAACTGGTCCGTTTGGTAAGCCGGGCCTTTATCGGACGGCGGCATGCTGCCGTTGGGCATCACGACGATCATCGGCTTTATCTTTTTTTCGGCCAGCAGATTGTCCAGGATGAACCCGGCGCGTCCGATGGTGCTCCAGCCTGAATCGTCGTCGCCGGCGCCGTGCAGCAGATAAAAGACCGGATATTTCTCCTTGCCGTTGTCGTAGCCGGGCGGCGTGTAGATGTGCATGCTGCGCATCGTATCCAGCGTGCTGGATTGATACCAGACGATGCGTACTTCGCCGTGCGGAACCGGACGCGTCGCTTCGTACTCTTCGTCGTCGCCGGGAACTTCGAACATGTTGCTGATGTTGACAACGCCCGGCTTGATCCAGGCATTCTTGGGATCGAGCGTGCGCACGCCGTCCACCGAATACGCGTAGCTATAGAAATCGGGCACAAACGGGCCCAGCGTGATGGACCAGACGCCGGAGTCGTCTTTGGAGAGCGGTCCGGCTTGGGCGCGCCCGTGTGTGACCCAGTCGCCCGTGATGCTGACCTGGGTCGCTTTGGGAGCAAAGATCCGGAAAACCACGCGATGGTCCGGAAGCACCTCGGGGGATATCAGGTTGTCATTCGGCGTGGGCGAACGGTCAGGCGTCTGGCCCATAGCGCCAATACTGAGCGTCACCAGCACTGACAGAACCACGGCGGCGCGGTCGAGTTTTCGCTTCATGTGCCGCATCGCTTCATGGTACGCGATCTTGGCCGCGCTGGACGCGAGCCGCACGTTCACGCGAAGATATGCATGCAGGTGAAATCTGTCTGGCTCCAACGCGCGTCGATGGCGTTGCTTCTTTTGGCAATCGCGGCCGGCTTCTATTGGAAGATCACCCTAACCAGCCAATACACCTGGTTCGGCTCCGATGAAGGCGACATCTCGGCGCAGGTGCTCCCGTGGCTGCAATTTGAGGCGCGCGAATTCCGTCACGCCCGCATGCCGCTTTGGGATCCGCACCTGTGGATGGGACAGCCGTTGCTCGGGCAAGCGCAGCCGGGCGCGGCTTATCCACTGAATTGGCTGCTGTTCCTGATGCCGCTTCGCAATGGACTCATCCGCGTCGAGAGCCTCAACTGGTATTTCGTGCTGATTCGTTTCATGGCGATGGCGTTTGCCTACGCGCTCTGCCGCGATCTGGGACGCTCGCGCTCGGCTGCGCTGATCGCGGGCTGCGTTTTCGGTTTAGCCGGATACATCGGGTCCACCGACTGGCCGCAAATGGTGAATGGCGCCGTCTGGGGTCCGCTGGTGATGCTGTTCCTGCTGCGCGCCGCGCGAGGTCAAGCGCCCCTGTTCAGCGCCGCGCTTTCCGGTGGCTTTCTCGGCTTGGCATGGTTGAGCGGGCATCATGAGATTCCGCTTTATATCACTTTGACTGCCGGCGCGGTGTGGTTATTCTTCGCTCTGGATGGCGCGCGCGTGCATTGGGCCATGGTACGGCTGGCCGCGATCGCCTTCGCGGCGATGTTCCTGATCGGCGCGCTTCAGACGCTGCCCGCATATGAATATGGACATCTGGCACTGCGCTGGGTAGGTGTGACCAATCCCATAGCCTGGAACCAGCCGGTGCCTTACAGCGTGCACGCGCAGTACTCGCTTTCTCCCTTGACCTTGATCGGAATTTTCATACCGGGCATCAGGCAGAACGGCGATCCATTTGTCGGTGTGGCAGCTTTCACGCTGGCCGCGGCCGGGTGCGCTCTGGCCTGGCGCGAGCGCTCAGTCCGAATTTTCACCGCGATCGCTTTGGCCGGCCTGCTGTTCGCGCTCGGAAAAGACAATATCTTCCAGGGCATTTTGTATTCGGTCCTGCCGCTGTTTGAGAAGGCGCGCGTTCCCGCCTCCGCGGTCTACATTTTTCAATTGGGGCTGATCGTGCCGGTCGCGTATGGCGTGGATGCTTTCTTCAGCGAACCGGCCAAGCCGCGCTGGAAGCTGTGGATCGCGGCGGGCGCGGCCGCTTTCGGTTTGATGGTGTGGGGACTTCTCTTTGTCATCGGTCTGGCCAATCAAATGAAGTTCCAGTTTGACGACCGCATCGCGCTCACCGGCCTGGTGGCTATCTTCGTGGGCGCCGTCTTGTTCGCCGCCCTGAGAGGCGGGCTCGGCCGCAGTCACGCCGTGGCCGCGCTTTTGCTCCTGGCGCTGATCGAACTCGGTAACGATTCCGGATTCACATTCCGCGAAGTCCAGAACGGCCATCGGCTGCCGGAGAAGTTCGAAGCCAATGGCGACCTCGCTCAATTCCTGAGGCAGCAGCCTGGCCCCTTCCGCATTAATATCGACGACAGCGAGCTTCCTCAGAACTTCGGCGATTGGTATGGCATTGACGTTTTGTCCGGCTACACCGCCAGCGTTCTTTCCAACGTCCTGGCGACGGAATGGTGGACCGAGCGCGGCCAACAACTGCTGAACGTGGCTTACTACATCTCGAAAAAGCCCGCGCGGGGTGATCAAACACAGGCCTTCGAAGGCGCAACCGGCCTCAAGGTCTACCGCAACCCGCAGTTCTTGCCGCGCGCCTGGGTGGTTCACCAGGCGGTGCTGGCGAAGGATATGGCGGAAACCAACCGTTTGGTTCAGGATCCGAATTTCGACCTGCGCCGCAATGTTGTGCTGCGCGCGCCCGCTCCCCAAATGGGATCATGCTCGCCGGACAATGACCAGGTGCGAATCAGGCGGCGTAGTTCCGGCTCGCTCGACCTAGACGCCACGCTGGCCTGCGATGGAATGGTGGTGCTCACCGAAAGCTACGTCCCCGGCTGGAGCGCCACCATCGACGGACGGCCGGCCGAAATTCGAGAAGTGTACGGCGCGTTTCGAGCCGTCGCCGTGCCGCAAGGGACGCATCGCATCCAGATGAAATACCGCCCGCTCTCCGTAATACTGGGAGCCGGCTTCACGCTGGCGGGAGTGATCGGGATCTGCTTGTTGGGCTGGCGGGAACGAAAGCGGCGGCCGAAGAAACCTAGAGGCGCGCCACTACCTTCAGAACGCCCGAGCCCACTATCTCGTTAGTGAGCAGCGCGCACACGTATGCCAGGAAGGTCATGTAGGCGAACTGGACCACCGGCCACTTCCAGCCTCCAGTCTCACGGCGCACCACCGCGACGGTCGACATACACTGCATGGCGAATGCAAAGAAGATCAGCAGCGCCACGGCCCCGCCCGGCGTAAGCTCGCTCTGCAGCGCGTGCCGCAGCCCTTCTGAATCCTCGGTGCCTTCAACGGCGTAAATAGTTCCGAGCGTGCCGACAATCACCTCGCGCGCCGCCAGCGAGCTGATCAGCCCAATCCCGATCTTCCAGTTGAAACCGAGCGGCTTGATCACCGGCTCGGCGGTGTGGCCGATTATACCCGCGAAACTGTTGCCGATCTCCGGGGCTTTGCCGTTGTGCAGCGGAAGGTGCAGCATCACCCACAGCACCACCGCAACCAATAGAATCACGGTTCCGGCGCGTTGCAGGAAAATCTTGGAGCGATCGTACAGCCGCAGACCCAAGGAACGCAGCGTGGGCATGCGATAGGGAGGCATCTCCAGAACGAACGGGGTGCGCTCACTTTTCAAGACGGACGACTTCAGCAATCGCGCGGTGACGATGGCCGCCGCGAATCCGAGCATGTAGAGACCCAGCAGTGCGCCGGCCTGCGTTCCCAGCAGTGGCCCCACCAGCGGGTGCTCCGGAATGAAAGCCGCGATGATCAGCGTGTATACCGGCAGCCGCGCCGAACAGGTCATCAACGGGGCGATCAGAATGGTAGCCAGGCGGTCGCGCTTGCTTTCGATGGTGCGGGTGGCCATGATGGCCGGAACCGCGCACGCGTAGGCCGACAACAGCGGGATGAAGGATTTGCCCTGCAGCCCGAACTTGGCCATGGTGCGGTCGGCGATCAACGCCGCGCGCGCCAGGTAGCCGGAGTCCTCCAGGATTCCGATAAACAGGAACAACAACAAGATCTGGGGCAGAAAAACGATTACCGACCCCACCCCGTGCCATACGCCGTCCACCAAAAGCGATCGAAAAACGGAGGCCGGGAGCGCTCCTTCGATCCAAT
>DATJWJ010000180.1:0-9512 GCA_035501355.1 Bryobacteraceae bacterium
TCAGGTCGTAGCCTTCCAGCAGATTCAGCGCCTCGATCATGACCGGTCCCTGGGTCCAGAATCCGGGCTTGTAGATCTGATAGCCGCGATAAGTTCCCACCACCGGCTCTTCGATGTCGGCGTGGAAATTGGCCAGGTCGCTCAAAGTGATCAGCCCGCCGTTTTTCTCCGAATGATCGGCGAACTCTTTGGCGATGGCCCCCTTGTAGAACAGATCGCGCACCGCGCGCAGTTTGTCGGAGCGCTTGCCGTGGGCCTTCTTCTCGGCAGCGGCCAGCAGGCGAAAAGTGTTGGCGAGCGACGGTTCGCGGAAGATCTCGCCGCGCGGGGTGGGTGTTCCATCCGGATAGAAAAATTTCGTCGACGCCGGCCACAGCGCCAGGATCCGCTGGTAGCTGCGCAGCATTCCGCCGAACTCCTCCGGCATCGGGAATCCCTGGTCGGCATATTCGAGCGCGGGCTCAACCACTTCGGCGAACGACTTCGTTCCGTACTTATCCAGCGCCAGGATCAAACCGTCGAACACTCCCGGCGTAATGGCAGCCAGCATTCCTTGTCCCGGGATCGGCACCATATGGGCCGCTTCTTCCCACGGTTCGGGCGGACGCTTGGAGTAGAACTCGACGGTCGCTTTAGCCGGGGCCACTCCCACGCCGCTGATCACGACCGGAGGCTTACCCGCCATCTTGATGATCAACGGCATTTCGCCGCCCAGCCCGAAGCGGCTCAGTTCGGTGACTCCGGCCGCGAGCGTGCTGGCTACGCCGGCATCGATGGCGTTGCCGCCTTCGGTCAGCAGGCGGTAACCGGCCTCCACTTCAAAGTTGTTGGCGGCGCCCACCATCTCATGAATGCCGCGAACCGGCGGAAACATGGTGGGGTGTTCCTGCGCGGCTGCGTTTGAAAGAAGCGATAACGCGGCCAGCAGGGTCAGAAACGAGACACGGAAAGTGTTCGGCTTCATCGCACTATTGTTGCACCAGTAAACCGAGCGCACAACGCAGCAGGGCCGCGAGGTTTTTTCACCCAGGCGAGCGCGTCCCGCGCTGTGCGCTCTCCAGCAAGCGCCGGTACTTCCTGAGCAATTCATAAATCGCGATACCGCCCGCCGTGGCAACGTTCAAGGAGTGCTTGCGTCCCAGCATCGGAATGCGCACGAAAGTGTCGCACATGGCGAGCAATTCGGGGGCTAGCCCATCCGTTTCGTGGCCAAACATGAGGCAGACGGGAAAGCTGGGCTGCCAGTCGAACAGATCGACCGCGCGCCGGCTGGTCTCGATGGCCGCGATCTCGTAGCCGCGCTTCCGCAGGTCGGCAATCGCGGCGGTCGCCGCCGGACTGTACTGCCACGCCACCGTGTCTTCCGAACCTAGAGCAGTCTTGGTAATCGCCGGTTTCGGTGGACGCCCTGTGATGCCGCACAAGTACAGCTTCTCGCAGGCCGCCGCGTCCGCCGTGCGGAAGAACGCGCCGACGTTGTACAAGCTGCGGACATTATCGAGCACAATCGACACCGGTATGGATTTTATGGCTTCATAGGCCGCGCCGAGTTGTGTGGCCTGAAATGGAAGCCGGTCCGCTCCGGACTCAAGCTCGCTCATCGGCGATCCACAGATTGAGCCGGTCCAGGCTGCGCAGGAACGGCTTCAGGCCGATCCACAGCAGCAGCGCGCCCATGAGCGATGCCGTAACGGCCACCACTAACAGCGAATAATTCACCGCTTCATCGCGCCCGAAGACGTGCTGGGTGAAGAAGGCGACCGCGGTAGGTCCCAAACCCAGTCCGATCAGGTTCAAGATGAACAAATAAACCGCCGAGGCCTGGCCACGCATAGCGGCGGGCATCATTTGCTGGATGGCGGCCGGCGCGATACCAAACGGAGCCGCGGCGAAAACGCAAGCAGGCGCAAGCCACACCACCGCCCAGCCGGCGCTCGGCGCCAGGAACAACAGGAAATGCACCGGAATCCAGAGCAAGGCGATACAGACGCCCACCAGCATGTTGGCTTGCAAGGTTCCACGCGCGCGCACGGCATCCGCAATGCGGCCAGCGCCGACGATCCCCAGCACTCCGAAAACCCCCACCATGGAGCCGTACACCAGGCCGATTTTCGGAATGTCCCAGTGGTACACGCGTCGGAAAAATTCCGGCACCCAGGCCGCGCTTCCGTAAGACACCAGCGACAGCAAGCCGAATCCGGCATTGTGGCAGAGAAATGTTCCCTTGTTCTTGAAAATGTACGCCATCGATTCCGAGGCCGAGGCTTTAGTAAGAGCAGTCACGCCGCGCCGCAGCGGTTCCTTGATCGTGAGTAGCAACAAAGTCGCGATCAGGCCCGGGATCCCCACCGCCAGAAAGATCATCTGCCAGGGACGCACCCCGCCCACCAGCGGCAGCATCCACAAGTCCTTGGCCGAGGCGAACCGCACCACGATCCCGCCCAGTACGAAGGACAGGCCCGTGCCGATGTAGATGCCCATCGAATAAACGCTGATCGCGGTGGCCAGCTTCTCCTTCGGAAAATCATCCGTGATGATGGAATAAGCCGCGGGCGAAAGAGCCGCTTCGCCAACCCCGACTCCCATCCGCCAAAACAGCATTTGTCCGAAACTCTTGGCCAGCCCGCACATGGACGTGAAGGCGCTCCATGCCACCAGCCCGCAGGCGATCAGCCCGCGCCGGCTATACTTGTCGGCCAGGCGGCCCAGCGGGATTCCGCAAAAGGTGTAAAACAGCGCGAAGCTGAAGCCCTGCAGAACGCTGACCTGTGTATCCGTGATATGCAGGTCGCGGCGCAGCGGCGCCACGATCAGCGAGAAGATCTGCCGGTCAATGAACGAAAAAACGTACATCAGCGTCAGGACACCGACCACGTACCAGGCGTAGCGGGGTGCCGGGTAAGGCGCGTCGTTGTTGAGCCCGGCGGGGGAGCGGACCGGTTTGGTGGCCATAGGTAGAGCAATTCTATCGCAGCGGTCGGCAAGTAGGAGAATAAAATCATGGCCTCTTTGCCGCCTAGTGCTCTGGATCCGGCCACTCAAGCCTTTCCAACTCTCACTGCTGCACAAATTGACCGCATCCGGCCTTTAGCCAAGGAGCGATCCGTCGCCAACGGTGAGATTTTGTTCGAGCCTGACTCGGTCTCCATGCCATTTTTCGTGCTGCTGTCGGGAAACATGGAAATTGTGCAGCCGGACTTAAACGGCGAGCGCGCCATCGCCAAGCACGGGCCCGGCGAATTCACCGGCGAAGTCAACATGATTTCAGGACAGCGATCGCTGGTGCGAGGGCGCGTCACCGAACCGGGCATTTTTTTGGAGGTGACCGGTGAAGGATTGCGGACGTTGGTCGCCAAGGATGCCGAGCTGAGCGACATTTTCATGCGAGCCTTCATCCTGCGGCGGCTCGCCCTGATTCGTAGCGGCTACGGTAACGCGATTCTGCTGGGATCGCGGCACTCCGCCAAGACTCTCGAGCTGCGGGAATTTCTTTCCCGCAACGGTTATCCCTACACCTACGTAGATCTGGACGAGGATCGAACCTCACAGGAGCTGCTCGATCGGTTCGGTGTGAAAGCAGCTGAGGTGCCGGTGGTGATCTGCCGTGGACGCACTGTGCTGCGCAGCCCATCCATTCAGGAGTTGGCGAGCTGTTTGGGCTTCAATAGCGGCGTCGACGGCAAGCACGTTCGGGATGTGATCATTCTGGGAGCCGGGCCGGCCGGTCTTGCGGCCGCCGTCTACGCCGCGTCTGAAGGGCTGGACGCGCTGGTCGTTGAAACCCACGCTCCCGGCGGCCAGGCTGGGTCGAGTTCCAAGATTGAAAACTATCTGGGATTTCCCACCGGCGTCTCCGGGCAGGAGCTGGCCGCGCGCGCCTTGATGCAGGCTCAGAAATTCGGCGCCAGCATGCTGGTAGCCCGCAGCGTCGTGCGCCTGGACTGCGACAACCATCCCTATCACGTCTTCCTGGACCGAGGCGAGCAACTGGCGGCGCGGGCCATCATCATCGCAACCGGAGCCCAATACAACAGACCGAAACTTGAGAATCTCAAAAAGTTTGAAGGCGAGGGTGTTTATTACGGTGCCACCCATATCGAAGCGCAGTTGTGCACCGGTGAGCAGATCGCCGTGGTAGGCGGCGGAAATTCCGCCGGACAAGCCGCCGTATTCCTGGCCTCCGCAGCCGGCCAAGTGCACATGCTGGTCCGATCGGATGGGCTTTCGAGTACGATGTCGCGGTATTTGATTCAACGCATAACAGAGAATCCCAACATTGAGCTGCACACCAACACGGAGATTATTCGGCTCGAAGGAGACACGCACTTGGAAAGCGTGGCCTGGAAGGATCGAAAGACGGGTGAGGTTTCCACTCACTCCATCCAACATCTCTTCATGATGACGGGCGCGTCGCCGCAAACCGAATGGCTGCGCGGATGTCTCGCGCTCGATGAGAAGGGGTTCATCCTGACCGGCCGGGATCTGGACACTCCGGTGAAAGAGGGCCACCTGCGATGGCCGCTCGCCCGTCCTCCTCAAATGCTGGAAACCAATCTGCCGGGTGTTTTTGCTGTCGGGGACGTTCGCGCCGGCAACGTGAAGCGCGTCGCATCCGCGGTCGGAGAAGGCGCCATCAGCATCCATTTAGTTCATCGCGTGCTGTCCGAAATCTAGCCGCCGACAAGTCCCTGCGAGAGAAGCTTAATTGCCTGCTCCCGCATCCAACCATTGTTGCTGTCAACCAATCTTCAAGTCCCGGGAGGCGACGCGATTGATGACACCTTCAGAAAAAGTTATGAATTGTGGCTTACGGGCCGCTGCCGGCCTGGTAGCCTTGCTTACTCCGGCGCTGCTCGGCCAGCAAGTCCAGTTTCAGGGCAGCGTCCCAACCGGGGCCGCCTCTCCCACACCCCTGCCGCTGACGCTCCACGACGCGATTGATCGCGGCCTCAGGACCAACCTGGGCTTGTTGCTGAGCGGGCAGGCCAGCGAAACAGCGCGCGGTGAGCGGGTCAGATCGTTAAGCGCTCTCTTGCCGCAAGTAAACGGAGCTGTAACAGAGAACGTCGAACAGATTAACCTCAAGACACTCGGCTTCAATTTCACGATCCCTGGTGCAGCCGTTCCCACAATTGTCGGTCCGTTCCATTACACCGACGTTCGGGCTTACGGGTCCTTCAGTGTTTTCGATTACAGTCAGCGAAAAAACTATCGCGCATCCAAGGAAAATGAGCGCGCGGCTCAATTATCCTTGCAGGATGCGCGCGACTTGGTAGTGCAATCCGTCGCCAATGCGTATCTGCTCGTGATTGCCGACTCCTCGCGCGTGGACTCGCTTCGGGCTCAGGTGACTACAGACCAAGCCATCTATGACCGCACGGCCGACCAAAGACGCGCGGGAACTGTCCCCGGCATCGACGTCCTCCGCTCGCAAGTGCAGTTGCAGCAGCAGCAACAACAACTGCTCGCGCAGGAGAATCAGTTTGCTAAAGACAAACTGGCGCTGGGCCGCGTCATCGGCCTGCCCGCCGGTCAGGATTTTAATATTGCCGAATCGGCCCCCTATTCCGAGCTGGCTGTAATGACGCCGGACCAGGCTCTGCGTACCGCTTACGACCAGCGCGCAGACTTGCGCAGCGCCAAAGCGGCGGTCAATGCCGCTGAAGAAGCGGTTAAGGCAGCTCGCGGCGAGCGCTATCCCAACGTTGGAGTAACCGCCGATTACGGCGATGTCGGCCCGACAGTGAACAGCTCGCACGGTACGTTTAGTTTCCAGGCGGCGGCCAAATTCAACATATTTGACAGCGGGCGTATTTCGGGCGACGTGATCCAAGCACGCGCGGCGTTGAAGCAGCGTGAAGATGAACTCGCCGATCTCGGCGGCCAGATCGATTACCAGGTTCGCGCCGCTCTGCTCGACATCCGGTCGGCAGCCGATCAGGTGGCCGTCGCCAGAAGCAACATAGATCTTGCGAATCAGACGCTGGCTCAATCGCGCGACCGTTTTACGGCCGGCGTTACGGACACCGTCGAGGTCGTACAAGCTCAGGGATCGGTGGCCATCGCGAATGACAATCTGATTTCAGCGCTGTATTCCCACAATCTGGCTAAAGTGGAGCTGGCGCGCGCTCTGGGATCCTCAGAGCAGCAGGTCCAGAAGTTCTTGGAGGTGAAATAAAATGCCGGAAGCTATATCAGAAAACCGAACCGCCACGAAAGAAACTTTTAGGCCTGAACGCACCCCGTCGCGCAAAAGGCGCAAGATTATCGTGCGCATCGTTGTTATCTTTGCGATCCTGTCCGTTCTGGCAGCCGGCTCATATTATGCCTTGAAGTACTTCGGTGCTTATGAATCGACCGATGACGCTCAGGTCGACGGACACATCAACGCTATCAGCGCGCGGATCAATGGATACGTCACCGAGGTGCTGGTGGATGACGAACAAGTGGTCAAGGCCGGCGATGTATTGGTTCGCATTGACCCCAAGGATTACAACGTCGCGCTGGCCAATGCCGAAGCGGATTTGGCCGCCGCTGAAGCAACTTTTGAAAGCAACCGTACCGACGTCCCCATCACTTCCACCACATCGAGCAGCCAGTTGAACTCGGCACGTTCCGGCCGCGCTGATGCGGATGCCGCGTTGGCGGGCGCGCAGCGGCAATTGAGCGCGGCCGAAGCGCGCCTGGTGACTGCTCAAGCTCAGGTGCGCGAAGCGGAGGCAACGTATAAGAAAAACACCGACGACGTAACCCGCTACAAATTACTGGTGGACAAAGACGAGATTTCCCAGCAAACCTACGATACCTCCGTTTTCGTGGCCGATGCGCAGAAAGCCACGGTAGACGCACGCCGTGCCGCGGTAGCCGAGGCGGAGCAGAACGTTCGCGTGACCCAGACCGCAATCGAACAGGCCAATGCCCGCATCGCCCAGGCTGACGCTACCATCCAATCCGCGTTGACTGCGCCGCAGCAGATCGCCGTCAGCCAGGCGCGCGCCAAGTCCGCCCAGGCCCAAGTGGCCCAACGAAGGGCGCTGGTGGACCAAGCCAAACTCAATCTGAGTTATTGCACCATCGTTTCGCCGGTCAACGGGATCGTCGGCAAAAAGACCGTGGAGGTAGGCGGGAACATCTCGCCCGGGCAGCAACTCATGGCGGTGGTTCCTTTGGATGACATTTGGATAACTGCGAATTTCAAGGAAACACAGTTGCGGCTCATGAAACCCGGGCAGCGCGTGAAATTCAGTGTCGACGCGTACGACCGCGAATACAACGGAAAGCTTTCTGGCATTGGCGGAGCCAGCGGTTCGATTCTCAGCTTACTGCCACCGGAGAACGCCACGGGAAATTACGTGAAGGTGGTGCAGCGCATCCCCGTGCGGATCGATATCGACCCCAACCAGAACAGCGACCACCGTCTGCGGCCCGGTATGTCTGTCGTTCCCAAAGTCTATGTCCACTAGTCCAGAGACTTTGGTCAGTCCACCAGCGCCGCCACCCGAACCCTGGCGGCCGAAATACAATCCTTGGCTCATCGGCGTGGTAGTCGCGCTGGCCGCTTTTATGGAGGTGCTCGACACCAGCATCGCCAATGTCGCCTTGCCGTACATGGCTGGAAACCTGGGGGCCAGCAACGACGAGAGCACCTGGGTGCTGACGTCTTATTTGGTCTCGAACGCGATTGTCCTGCCCATCAGCGGTTGGCTGGCAAGCCTCTTCGGCCGAAAGCGCTTCTTCATGCTTTGCATTTTCATATTTACGCTGGCTTCGGTTTTCTGCGGCACCGCTGCTAGCCTGGGCATGCTGCTCCTGTTCCGCATTATCCAAGGTGCCGGCGGCGGCGGACTGCAGCCTATGGCGCAGGCCATCCTCGCCGACGTGTTCCCGCCCCAGAAGCGCGGTCTCGCCTTCGCGCTCTACGGAGTTACCGCCATCATGGCCCCCACCATCGGACCGACGCTGGGCGGCTGGATCACGGACAACTACACCTGGCGCTGGATCTTCTTCATCAACTTGCCGGTGGGAATCCTGGCGATGTTTCTGGTGCTGCGTCTGGTGGAGGATCCGCCGTTCCTCAAACGCGTCAAGGGTGCGGGCATTCGCGTCGATTACCTCGGCATCTCGCTGCTCGTCCTTGGTGTGGGCGCCCTACAAATACTGCTTGATAAAGGCCAGGAAGACGATTGGTTCGGTTCCCGCTTTATCACCACGCTCGCTATCGTCTCAGCGGTCTGTCTGGTTTCGTTGGTCATTTGGGAATGGAATTCCAAAGCGCCCATCATCGATGTGAAAATGTTCAAAAGCTTCAACTTCGCCAGCGCAAGTTTGATGATGTTCATACTCGGCATGCTGCTTTTCGCCAGCCTGGTTATGATGCCGCAATACTTGCAGACGCTCATGGGCTATACGGCCGAATCCGCCGGTCTGGTGCTGTCCGGAAGCGGGGCGATCATTCTGCTGGAGATGCCGATCGTCGGCCAGCTCACCACCAAAGTTCCGGCGAAGTACATTATCGCGTTCGGGTGGCTGGCTCTGGCTATAGGGATGTACATCTCTACGGTGAGACTCGATCTATTGATTAGCTTCCGTTCCGCCGCAGTGCTGCGCGTTATTCAAGGTTTCGGCCTGGGCTTCCTCTTCGTTCCAATCACTCTGGCGGGCTACATTGGCGCACCGCCCGAAAAAGCGAACTCGATTGCCGGCATCATCAACTTTATGCGCAACATCGGCAGCAGCGTTGGAACTTCGATGGTCACAACTCTGCTTGCGCGGCGCGCACAAGTTCATCAGGCCATGCTCGCCCAGCACACCACGCCTTTCGATCCGGCGCTGCGCAACCAGCTCAATGGCCTGGCTGCTCAATTGGTGCATTCCGGGGCGAGCCGCGCCGACGCGCCGAAACTCGCCAACGGTCTCATTTACCGCGCCACGCAAGCCCAGGCACAGACTCTCGCTTACATCGACACCTTTATGGTGCTGGCGATTGCCGCCGGTATAATGTTTGTGCTCGCATTCATCCTTCGTAAGAACGATCCGAGGGCGGGCGGGGGAGTCGCGGTAGGCTAAGCGATGCCGGTACAACCCATGATCAACATCATCACGATCGATCGGGAATATGGCAGCGGCGCCGCCGACATCGCCGGCAAGCTGGCGGCCCGTCTGCACTGGAAACTCTGGGATGAACTGCTCACCATCGAGATCGCGCGCATGATGGGCTGCGATTGTCCGACTGTAGAAGAGCGCGAGGAACGCCGCGACGCCTTACACTACCGGCTCTTCAAGGCCTTCATGCGCGGCAGCTTCGAGGGCACGCTGAACGCGCAACAAGCAAAATTCGTGGATGCCGATTGTATCCGGGAAGCAGCCGAAAAAGTTGTTCGCGAGGCTGCTCAGGAAGGCAATTGCGTGATCGTCGGACGGGGCTCGGCCTACTACCTTCAAAGTAACCCCGCTGCCTTTCACGTGTTCATCTATGCGTCGTTCGAACAGAAAGTCCGGCGGCTCCAACGCAT
>DATJWJ010000181.1:0-11871 GCA_035501355.1 Bryobacteraceae bacterium
CGCGGCCGATGTTTATCCATACCTGGCCGGCCAAACGTCGCTCAGCGCTCTGATCGTCCCCGGCTGGGCGCAAGAAGGCGGACGAGCCCAGATGCTGGCGCGCTTCCATGATCCTGGCCTTCACCCCCGCATCGTTCGGGAAATGGAGCAGGCCATTCAGGCTCGCTTTAATGGGCCCGCTGGAGTCTACTTGGCGGGCAGCAGGCAGGAATTGGCGGCCGTCATGGACCAGCTTCATGCCTCGCCGGGCGAAGCCATCATCAAAATTCTCGAACAGGGAGAGCAGTCGGCGATTCTGCGCTTCGGGCTCGAAGACGACCTGGTCAAGATTCTCCAAAACCCCACGGCGTCCATTGCGTGCGACTGCGGCGCGATCGATAGCCCACCCGCGCATCCGCGTTACTACGGCACATTCCCGCGCGTTCTCGGCCGCTATGTGCGGGAGACGAACGCCCTCACCTTGGAAGACGCTGTTCGCAAGATGACGGGCCTCTCCGCCTCCACCATCGGGATGGTGGACCGCGGGTTTCTCGCGCCAGGCATGGCCGCGGATATTACCGTTTTCGATCCCACCACCATCATCGATCGGGCGACGTACGAAAATCCTTCCCGGCGTTCCGAGGGAGTCCGGTACGTCCTGGTCAACGGGCGCCTGGCTCTCCGCGACGGTAAGCTGACCGGCGAACGCGCTGGAACCGTACTTAGCCGTTCGTCCCACATGCCGAGCCGCCCGATGACCCCCGCCACCACCCGCCGGATTTCCGCCGACGCCGTTATTGGGACCGCAAACGTCCGCATTCGGCTGGATGTTCGTCAGGCGGCGGCAGCGTCGAATGCGCGCGGCGTTCTTCGCATCACTGACCTGACGACACGAAAGGTAGTTGAAGCGGCCGGGTTCGGCCTACTGCAAGTGGCCGGTAATTGGGCCAGTCTCACGGGCCGCGCCACGCTGCCCTCCGGTGAGCAACGCGCCTTCACGCTGATCCTGGATGACGGAACCGCAACCATTGACTTCGAATCTAAGGTTCATTTCAGCGGCCTTCTCGACCGCCGCGCTGAAATCCGTCCATAGACCTCCAAGCCGGCGACGATTTCTTCAACGGGGCGAATCCACAACTTGCTGCACCTTTTCGAGAAATTCGGAGGCACTGTATGGCTTGGGGAAAATCTGGAAATTCTCGAGCGCCTCGCGATTCTGGAGCCGCTCATCGTCCAGCACGCCGCCGACGATCAGAACTCGCATGTGTGGACACTTTGTGCGCAGATACTTTGCCGCATAATGGCCGGGCATGTTGGCCACGAAAGTTCGCGTAATCAGCAAATCCGGCGTGATCATTTTCAATCGGTCCACTGCCACCCCGAGATCTCCAGTCGCATCGACAAAATATCCGTCCCCTTCGAGGACCTCTCGCATCACGGCGCGCATCAATTGGTCCGAGACTAGCAATAATATGTTGGCCTTGGGTTTCATCCGTCTAAGTGTAGCTTCCGGAGGATTCCCAATGATCGCGCCCGGGCTGCCGGTTCACTCTTGCCATGTAAAATTGATCCAATGAACAGCCGTTCCGGTACGCTTCGCGCCAAGTCCCGCGCTCTTGCAGCCTGTGTGCTCGCCCTCGCGCCGCTGGCTTTCCTGGCAAGTTGCCGGGGCAAAACTTCGCTTCCAAATCAAACCGCGGCCGCCGTTAATCCCATTACGCCCGATTCGACGGAGGAACAAATTCGCCGCGCCGTTGGCACAGCCAGAGTCGGAAAAAAGCTGACACCCAAAGTCTGGCCGAATGGCGCGCTAGTCGCTGTCTGCCTTACCTTCGACGTTGATAATGAATTGTTGCAAAGGGCCAATCCACTGCCAGTGCCGTTGTCGGTGGGCGAATATGGCGCCACCACCGCGCTGCCAAGAATCCTGGATCTGCTTGACCGGCACAACATCCCAGCGACGTTCTTCATGCCCGCCATGAGCATCATGCTGCATCCGGAGATGGTTCCTGCCATCGTCTCCCGGCACCGTCACGAAATCGGAGTGCACGGATGGGTCCATGAGTTCTGGCCAGGCATTGCGGATGCCGCTGAAGAGCAGCGATTGCTCACGCGCGATATCGAGTATCTGACGAAGGCCGCGGGTGAGCCCCCGGTTGGAGTACGCGCACCGGGCTCTGGGTTCAGCCCGCATACGTTCGAGCTGATTCGGAAGGCGGGCCTTTTGTACGACAGCAGTCTGCTTGCAGCCGATGAACCGTACGAGATTGTTTCTAACGGGCAGCCCAGCGGCGTGGTCGAACTTCCGATCAGCGAAATCGATAACGATTATCCCTACTATGGAGAAACCGCGAACGGTTCGCTCCCCTCTCCCGACGCCGTTTTCGCCGTTTATAAGGCCGAGTTTGACATGGCCCTACAGGAGCGCACCCTGTTTATTCTGACCCAGCATCCGCATGTGGGCGGACGCCGATCGCGCATCGTGGAACTTGATCGGCTTGTGTCCTATATTCAGTCCAAGCCAGGAGTGTGGTTCGCGACGATGAAGCAGGTAGCTAATTACGTCAAGCAGGCCAACTCGCAGACGTTCTGAAGCCGTCGGTGAGTCTTGAAGACCTTACGGGGCACTGAATACGCCCGCCACTTGCCTAGCTCACGGCGGCTTCGTTCTTACGGCTCAGTTCCTCGGACAGGATAATGGCCTCGGCCAGATCCTTCATCGGCCGGCGCAGGCGGCGGCTCTCGTTGCGGAGCCGCAGATACGCATCCTCTTCGGTCAGCGAGTAACGCTGCTGCAAAATTCCTTTGGCGCGCTCCACAACTTTGCGAGTCTCCAGCTGCCGCTTCATCTCCTGCGCTTCTTCGAACAGCCGGGCATTGGCATCGGCCAGCATGGACTTGGCTATCGCGCCGCCCATTTGCTCACCCACGAACGTAAGCAGCGATATTTCATCCGGCGTATGCTCGTGCGCCTGCCGATGATGCACATTGATGACGCCGATCAGATCGCCGCTGCTGATCAGCGGGACAGAAAGAAACGCCTCGTAAGTGTCTTCTATCAGAACTTGAAACCGCTTGAAGCGCGCGTCGGCGCAGGCGTCGGATGATAACGCAACAATCGACTTGTGTTCCGCTACCCAACCGGTTACGCCCTCTCCCATCTTCATACGCAGGTTTCCGAGCGCCGCGGCATGCGGCACCTGGGAAGCGCGCAGGACGATTTCACCGGTCTGCCGCTCGATCAGGTAAACCAGGCAAGCGTCGCAATTGGTTACCTGGGCGGTGAGTCCAATGATTTCACCCAGCATTTCGTCCAGGGATAATTCAGAACTGACGATACTGCTGATACGGTGTAGGAGTCCAACCTGTGAGACCGCCGGCTCGACGATATGTGCAGTTGCCATATTCCAAGCGTAGGCGAGAGCCGAACGGGGGTCCAATCGAAAATTCCTATCGTGCTTATGGTTGCCGGTACCACCCGGCGGCTCGCAAATGATTGAATTTTCATGGAATGGCCGGGGGTCTGCCCGGTTAGGAGAAAATAAAGTTATGAGGCGATGCTCATTGCTCTCTATTGCGGCGCTCGTTTGTGTCAGTGCCCTTCTTGCACAAACCCCCGCCATCGCACCCCAGCCGAAGGCGTCACAACCGGTTCCAGCGCCCCAACAACCGCCCGCGCAAACCTCGCCAAAGCTCACCCTGAACGAGTTGAGCATCCGTCTGGAGGAACTGGTAAACCGCATCCATCCAGCCGTGGTGCAGATTTTCTCGACTGGCTATGTAACCTCCGATGACACCGACTCAGGCAACGCCGCGGCCGTGCTTTCCAAGCAGCGCAGCACCGGCTCGGGAGTCATTTTGTCGCCCGACGGCTATATCGTCACCAACGCCCATGTCGTCAAGGGAGCGCGGCACATTCAGGTGCGGCTATCCGAACTTCGCCGGGGGCCGGGAGGGCACGGAACGATCATCGAGCCCGAGCCGAAGCTCCTGGACGCAAGACTGGTCGGCAGCGATCGCGAAATGGACATCGCCGTCATCAAGATCGAGCGCACCGGCTTGACGCACCTGACGCTGGGCGATTCCGATGCGGTGCGCCAAGGCGAGCTGGTAGTAGCGTTTGGAAACCCGCTTGGCTTGGAGGGATCGGTCAGCATGGGAATCGTCAGCTCTACCACGCGTGAGCTTCATCCCGACGACATGCTGGCATACATCCAGACCGATGCGCCCATCAATCCCGGCAACAGCGGCGGGCCGCTGATCGATTCAGAAGGACACGTCATCGGCATCAACACTTTTATCCTGACGCAATCCGGCGGCAGCGAAGGCCTGGGCTTTGCGATCCCGAGCAACGTCGTCAACACCGTGTACTCCCAGCTCCGCAAGGAGGGGCACGTGCACCGGGGCCGGATCGGAATCTCCGTTCAGACCATAACGCCGGCCATAGCGGACGGTTTGCAATTGTCGCGCGACTGGGGTGTGGTGGTGAGCGACGTTTTACCCGACGGACCCGCCGACAAGGCCGGGGTAAAGGTCGGGGATATAGTGGTCACGCTCAACCGCCGTAGCATGCGCAACGCGCGCCAAGTGGAGGCCTACATTTTTCGCTCGCCTATGCGCGAGAAGGTCACGCTCGGAATTGTTCGCGGTAAAGACGACCTGAGTATCGATGTGCCCGTAATCGACACCGTAGACGATCCGGAGCGCTTCGCCGACATGGTGACTCCGGAAAACAATCTGATTCCGAGACTCGGTATCCTGGTAATTGCGATCGACAAAAAGCTGGCTCAAATGCTGCCCGATCTGCGCAATAGCTATGGGCTGGTGGTAGCAGCCGGTTCTGCCAGCGATCTCGAAAGCGGGGCTCAGTTGCAGCCTGGAGACATCATCTATTCGCTGAACAGCACACCCATGTCGAGCATTGAGGCCTTCAAGAAGAAGCTGGGCGAGTTCAAGTCCGGCTCGGCCATTGTGCTGCAGGTCGAGCGCTCGGGCCGGTTACTGTACGTACCCATTGAATTGGAATGAAGTTTTTCGCACTCGCCCTCGGATTGCTGATAGCCGCCCGGGCTGATCAAGAAACGCCTGCACCGCCTCCACCAGGCACACCCTGGCCGGTCGAAACACTGACGGTCGAAGGAAATCATCTCTATAAGTCCGAACAAATTCTTGCCGTAGCGGGGCTGCGCGTCGGCGAGGTCGCGGGCAAGGCGCAGTTCGAGGCCGCGCGCGACCGCTTGAATGCCACCGGCATGTTTGACAATGTCGGTTATCATTTCGCCCCCGCGCCGGACAATAAAGGTTATGACGCCGCCATCGAAGTCACCGAAGTCCCGCAGGTCTATCCGGTGCGCTTTGAGGACCTGCCGGCCAGCGACGCCGAATTGCGCGCGCAGCTCAAGCAAAAAGATCTGCTGTTCGGCGACAAAATCCCCGCTACTAAAGCTGTGCTGGATCGCTACGCCGCGTGGGTTTCACAATTCCTGGCCGCGAAAAACTACCATGAGCCGATCATCGCCAAGCCCACCTCGGATGCTACCAGCGACTTGATCATCGTCTTCCGGCCGGCCAAAGGGCTGCCCCACATTGCCCGCGTCAAGTTCGCGCAGGCAGGCGACCTGCCCACCGGAATTCTCGAAACCGCCATTTACGGCGTCGCAGTCGGCCTGCCTTACGATGAGGCGGAATTTCGGCTGCTGCTCGATTCTCAAATCCGTCCCATCTTCGAAGCGCGCGGTATGCTCCGCGTTACGTTTCCGAAAATCACAACTGAGCCGGCCAAGGACGTGGATGGTGTGGTGGTAAGCGTGGACGTGGATCCGGGACCGGTTTACACGCTCGAACACGTGTTGTTCACCGGCGCCGAAGCTCCGCGCGAGCCGTTCGCCAGGCTGGCCAATCTCAAGACGAATCAAACCGCAAATTTTGATCTGGTCAAGGCGGGCCGGGAGCGCATTGTTGCCAGCATGCGGACTAGCGGCTATTTGAACGCATCTACCGAAGTCAAGCGCGACGTAAATGACAAGGACAAGAAGGTCAGCATCGTCATCAACGTGATTTCCGGCCCGCGATTCACGCTCGGGAAGCTGGATATCATCGGCCTGGACATCGAAAGCGAACCGGTGATTCGCAAGATGTGGACCATCGAACCGGGCAAACCATTCAACCCGGACTATCCGGACCACTTTCTGGACCGCGTCAAGAAGGGCGGTGTTTTCGACAACCTGAAAACCACGCGATCGGAGACTAAAATAAACGCCGCCGATCACACTGTCGACGTGACGCTGTACTTCAATAAGTAGCTGTTCGTGGCGCGCTTACTTCCGGTGGAAACGTCCCACTAGAACGCCCTTGCCCAGGATGTGCCCGTCCATGGCTTTCAGAACCTCGTCGCGTGTAGCGTCGGGTCCTAGGTCTAGCTTGGTATCAAGCGCGAACAGTTCAAAAGTATAGTGATGATCGGGACCGGCAGGCGGCGCGCCGGGTCCCATGAAGCCGACGCGTTGCGAAAGATTTTTCGCCTGAATGGCTCCATCCGGCATGGTTGCGTCGGCAGGCATGCCTTCCGGTAGCGATGTGGCGCTGCCGGGGATGTTGAAGATCATCCAGTGCAGAACATCGCCGGTCTTACGTTGAATGGCGACGTCCGGATCGTGCAGTATTAATGTAAAGCTAACCGTGCCCGGCGGCACATTGGTCCAATCCAGCTGGGGAGAAACGGGGTGCGGATCGGATTGGGTGTATTTGACGGGAATCTCGCCGCCATCGGAGAACGCAGGCGTGGTAAGCGTCAGTCCGGGCCGCGGCGGAGCCTTGGGTTGTTGTCCTAGAACCAGGCTCAAGCTGGCTGTCAGCAGAATTGCGGAGATGCTCAGGATTCTTTTCATGGAATCGCTCCTTTGTGATGTATCAGCATAGCAGGACTTCTACTGGCCCGCCGCTTTGGCCTGCACCCGCGCGGCGAAACGCTCGACGTTGATGACACCGCGTTCGTGCGTGCCCTCCGAGATCAGCTCCTTCTCGTCGAACGCCCGGACGCGAAACGTCACACGCCGGTCTTCCACCGAGATCACCTCGCTCTGAAACGTCACCTCCATGCCGAGCGGCGTCGCCGCCAGATGACGCACGTCCACGCGCGCGCCGACGGTATCAAAGCCCTGGTCGAGAAACGGCAGCACGGAATTTCGCGCGGTGAATTCTAAATTGCTGATCAAATACGGCGTGCCGAGCACTCGGGCGCCCTCCGCGCCGAGAAAATCAACAGCTATGTCGGGCGTAACGCGCAGCTTGGTTTCGCCCTTGGTGCCGATGGGAATGTTAGCCACGTTAGCGGTGCGCGGTGACGGTAATTTCGATATGCGCGCCCTTGCCGGCCAGATTGGCTACTCCTACCGTGGTTCGCGTCGGACGATCGGTTTTGAAGTAGGTTAGGTAAACGGCGTTCATTCGCTGGAACAGGCTTATGTCCGTGAGATAGACCTGCACCGACACGACGTCGGAATAGTTCATCTTGGCTTCGCGCAGAATAATCCCGATGGTCTCCAAAGCCTGCTTGACCTCGTCTTCGAAGTTGTCGGGCATTTTGCCGGTCTTCAAATCGCGGCCCGTCTGGCCGGCGACATATAGCGTGCCATCCACCAGCACGCCCGGGCTGAACGGCGCGCCGGGGGCGATTTCCTTGGGTTGAATGATCTTTTTCTCCGCGTTCAAAGATCCTGCGACGCCGAGCAAGGCAAGAGCGAGTGTGCATGCAAGCTTCATAGGTATAGTGCATGATAGCTTGTCGCTGCCAGGCCGGTCCAGCCCCATCCGGAAAAACTCTACAGCTACTGTTTAGTCGCGTCCAGATGCTTGCGGTCCTTCTCATTTTCTTCGCAGGAATACATCATGAGGACCGTGTCCTTGCGCTTCAGAGGCAACGAGATCGTGAACGGCTCTTTGTACATCTTCGGGTCTTCGAAGGTAACGGTCCACTTCATGTTGCCGGCATCGATTTTCTGAAAACGTTCGACGATGTGCAGTTGCTCGCTGTGCTGATGGCCGGCCGTGTCGAGCCAGGTGCGATCCCCGCCGATCCCCACTGTATCCACCACCAGGGTTTGGCCCTCCCAATGCCCGATCGAGTCGCCAAACCAACTGAACGGATCAAGATCTTCCGGATGACCCCGCCCATCGGTATAGATGAGCCGAAAGGTGTGTTGGTACTCGAACAACAGCACGACTGTTTGCTTCGATTGGACAATTTGAAACGGCATGGGGGCTTGGATCGCGCGGGCCGGGCCGACGGGCAAGCAATACGACGTCGGATCGTCGGCGTGCACCACGTTCTTGAATCGCTCCGATCCATAGGGCGTGTAAGGGAGGTCGTGACCCAGAGGTTTGGCGAGATCTGGCGTGTAGGGTCCCTGCCAGACGCCGCTGATGTCAGGCGCCGAAGGTGCGCTCGATTGCGCAATCAGCGGTGCGGCGGCCAGGCAGAGCACCGCGAGCTTTCTCATAACGACCTCACTTGGCAGCAGGTCCTTTGGGTCCGCCATCGTCCGCTGTACCGGCGTAGAAGCTCTTGCCATCCGGCAGAATAACCACCCGCACGTTTACGGTCGACGATCCGTCCTTGGCGCGGTACGCATTCACTGTGATCGCATCGCCGACCTTCAGCGAATCTTTCCGCCAGCCGTTGCGATACAGAGCATTCGGCGGCGCGCCTTCCGCCGCCCAATTCACTACCTTGCCGTTATCGTCCTTCACGTCCAGATAAAAGTAGATATGCGGGTTCATCCACTCCACTTTCGTGACGACGCCCTTCAAAGTGACGGGTTGATTGGCATCGAACTCAGCGGCAAAGGAGTGGTGCGCAAGCAACGGCACCGCCATCAAGGCAAATGCGATTCCAGCCAGCACAGCGGGGAACTTGAATTTCACCATGCGCGGCCTCCCGTCCAGCCTTTTGTGATGCTATGCCGGGTGAGCCTGCATGTCAATGGGGCTCAATATGGTGAGTCAAACCCCTTGAAATGAGGGCGATACACCTAAGTTCTAGGCGAAAACGCGAGCTTCTGTTATGATTGCGGTGGAGCGTTCCAACTGGTGTTGGGACCGGTTTCCTATAATTGATCCGACAGTCAATTGTCTTGGGGTCCGACTCGGTTTAAGCGTTGGTGAGCAAGCTCCGGCGACTAACCGCCATGGAGAAGCCTGAAGACGCTCGGGGGGCTCCGCCCCTGTTGAGTTCTGGGGTCAAGGACGGGGCCGGTTCGCTGGTGGTTCGCTCCTTTTCCCGCCAGTTCAGCCGTACTAAATGAACATTCTTTTTATCGGCGATATATTCGCCTCCACCGGTCGCGGTCTGGTGGCGCGTTACTTACAGGAAATCATCTCGACTGAAAAGATTTCGCTCGCCATCGCTAATGCCGAGAATTCCGCAGGCGGTTTCGGCATCACGCCCCTCATTGCCGAGGAGTTCTTTTCGATGGGGCTGGATGTGCTCACCTCCGGGAATCACATCTGGGACAAGAAGGAGATCTACGATTATCTTCCGCGCCAGCCCCGGCTGCTGCGCCCGGCCAATTATCCCAAGGAATTGCCCGGCCAGGGACTGCTAGTCACCAAGGCCAGGAATGGTGTCGAGGTTGCGATTCTCGACTTGCAAGGCCGCGTGCACATGCCTGCGACAGACTGCCCGTTTCGCGAGGCCGACCGGCTTCTGGCATCGCTCAGCCAATCCGTCAAAGTCCGCATCGTGGATTTTCACGCCGAGTTGACCAGCGAGAAAATGGCGATGGGCTGGTACCTGAACGGGCGCGTATCGGCGGTGCTGGGCACTCATACGCACGTTCCCACCGCCGATGAGCGCATTCTCGCCGGAGGCACGGCTTATCAGAGCGACGTGGGAATGACCGGGCCTTATGAGTCGGTGATCGGTTCGGACAAAGATCTGGCGCTGCGGCGCTTTCTCACTGCCATGCCCATCCGGCTGGACAGCGCCAAGGGCGGCGGGGAACTGCACGCGACTATCGTCAGCGTGGATCCAGAGACTGGCCATGCGACGGCCATCCGGCGCTATGCCCGAAACGGCTGAGCGGCGAACTCCAGCCGATCGCTCGCGGCCCCCACTTTGGATACCACGCGCAATTGAAACGTGGCGCGGTCATGCACCAATATGTTGGCATTGCGCATGGCCGCACGCGCGGTCTCCTGCCAGCCTGCCGCCAGCAAAGGAATCATGGCGCTATCCACCAGCAGCGCGTCGGCGTTCGAGCATCCGGCCTGAAGCGCGGAAACATGTCCTTCAAACACCCAAACCGCGTGGCCGAGATAGCTCAAGGCCATTAGAAGGCCAAAAAAAGGAATGGCCTTGTCGACATCGGCGATGCTGGGCGTCCCAGGGCCGCCGCCGAACTGGGTGTCGCTGATCACCGCCACGTTGCGCTGTACGCCGCCTGGGATCAACTGGCCCAGGCCTTCGGCGAATTTCTTCAGCTCGGCGCTCTCCGGCATCGGCGGCACCACCAGATAGCTCCGATTGGGACGCACAATCACCAGGCCGCCTTGTCCTTTTTCGCCCGCCGCGATTTTTCGGATATTTTCGAAAATCTCGCCGATGTTGGATGCCGCCACCACCTCAGGCATTCGCGCGACGCTCTGCGCAGCCCGGGGGTGGGACACACCTTTGGCGTCGACATAGTCGGAGAAATCCGGCTTGCTCGAAATACTGATGCGCAGCTTGTGCTTGATCACCAGTTGGATGGCTGCCTTGGCGCTGGGATGCGGTTCCTGGCCGGCAGACTCGCGATAATACCAAACTCCAGTGCTCGCTTTATCGGCAGCTTGTAGCGCCTGGTCCAGCGCATCCAACTGGATGGGTTTACCATCCAGCAATAGTTCGCCTGAGGCAAGCACGCTAAGTTTGAGAACCAAGTGCGTTGATCGTCCGTTCAGCCCCTTACTTTAGCAGTGTTCTTAGCGAGGCGGAGAACTTATTCCTTGAGAATCTCGCAGGGGAACCGAAACTACACAGTATCGAGTGACTGGCCGTGAGGATTTACCACGGCTACCCACTCGAGCTGGAGAAAAGATGAACGACGATGAACCGGAAGTCCAATGCGCGAAGCCGGCGGGGCACAAGTCGTGTTGCGACGAGGATTATTGCGTTCGCAAATACCTCGACCAGCTAGCCGAACCTGAAGCGCCGATTACCGAACGAATCCAAACTGTAGCCTGTGAAGTGGCGCGCACCTGTCATAACCTGAGAACCGAAGATCTGCACCTGTGTGCCGGCCGGTTATTCGGCTTGACGCCGGAGTGCGACCTTACCAACTTGTTCGTGCTGGCGTACGGGGTGGAGCGCGATTCGCTGGATGGGAAAAAGCAAATCCAAAAGCGCAGTGCTGCGGAACTGTCTTAGCGAGCGAGATAGTAGAATGAGCAGCAATGGATCGAATTCTACTGGCCGGCCTTCTAGCCGCCGCGATGCTCCTTCCCTGCCTCCGCGCGCAGGCCAAACGCGACCTGCCCGCTGTGCACGCGCCGCAATTTTCAGTCGTTGAGGCGAGTATCTCCGATATGCGGGCCGCGCTCGAGCAAGGCCGCGTCACTTCGCGCGAGCTGGTGACGCAGTACCTGGCGCGGATCGCAATGTACGAAGACAAGCTGCACGCCGCGCTGGCGGTGAATCGCAACGCGCTCCAGGAGGCGGACGCGCTGGATCGCGAACGCGCCCAGGGACGCGTGCGGGGTCCGCTGCATGGCATTCCAATCGCCGTGAAGGACAACATCCTCACAACCAACATGCCCACTACCGGCGGTGCGCTGGCGTTTGTCGATTACGTGCCTCCCTATGAGGCCACGCTGGTCAGGAATCTGCGCGACGCCGGAGCCATCATCATCGCTAAG
>DATJWJ010000182.1:0-26258 GCA_035501355.1 Bryobacteraceae bacterium
GGTGGCGCCCGGCAATCTGATCATGTCGATCCGGCAGCCGGGGTCGACGTTGGATGTTCAGTATCCGCAGAATCAAGTGGCGCAAGGCGTGTACATGAATGGAAACAGCCAGGCGGTGGGCAACTACTTCCTGCTTAGCGGGACCAGTATGTCCGCGGCGATGGTGAGCGGCGCGGCTGCGTTGATGTTGGAGCGCAATCAGAGCTTGAGCCCGGACACAGTGAAGGCGCGGTTGATGAAGACCGCTACCAAGTTCGCACAGACAACGAGCACGGTTACGGATACGACCACGGGCCAGACTTACACCAGCCAATACGATGTATTCACGATTGGCGCCGGCTATCTGGATGTGCCCGCCGCTTTGGCGGACACGGGGATTGCGAATGGCACCGCCCTGTCGCCAGTAGCCGTGGCCGATCCCAAGAGCAGCAATGTTTATCTGGTTGGTGCCAATTCGGCGATCTGGGGCTCCAGCGCGATTTGGGGATCGAGTGCGATTTGGGGCAGCTCGGCGATCTGGGGTTCGAGCGCAATCTGGGGTTCGAGCGCGATTTGGGGTTCGAGCGCAATCTGGGGTTCGAGCGCAATCTGGGGATCGAGTGCAATTTGGGGATCCAGCGCGATCTGGGGCTCCAGCGCCATCTGGGGTTCCAGCGCCATCTGGGGATCGTCAGTGATCTGGGGCAGCTCGGTGGAAGGCATCTCGATCAGCGGCGAGAAATAGCCTGCCAAAAATTTATGACGGCATCTTAACTAACGGACCGCCAAACCTCCGATAGTTAGGAGCATCGCGGGGCGCAAATCGCGCCCCGTGATCTTTTTCACAGCCGCTGAAATGCGCCAGGCGCTTCCACGGGGATATACTGGAGCAACGTTCGGAACTCACGTTCGAACTGGAGGCGTTGGCTATGCAAGAGCACGACCCGGAAGTTCATGGCCTTTCGCGGCGCAGCCTGATTCGAGGGGCCGCTCTGGTACCCGTTGCGGCACTCACGTCCGCGGCCGCTCCCACGGACTCTCAAACTACACTCTCCGCCGCCGAGCGGAAGACGCTCGAGGCATTCGTCGACCGCCTGGTTCCGAGCGATGAGCTGGGCCCGGGCGCGCTGGAATGCGGCGCGGTCAGTTACATCGACCAGGCGCTCGGCGGAGCGCTGGCCGAAGAGAAAAGCACTTTTCTACAAGGTCTGGCGGAGGTCGACGGCTACGCGCGCAAAGCGCAAGGGGCGTCCTTCGCGGATCTCCCGGCCGAGAAAAAAGACGCGGTGCTGACGGCCATGGAGAAAGGCACCGCCGCAGGGTTCGACAACTCACGAGCCGTGTTTGCACGTTTTCGGCGGCTGACGCTGGAAGGCATGTTCAGCGATCCATACTATGGCGGAAACACCAATTTCCAGGGCTGGGATATGATCCGCTACCCGGGCCCGCGCGTGGCTGTGGCGCCGGACGATCAACAGATGAAGGTCCAGATCAGGCCATATCGCCGGTCGGCGTTAGGAGAGAACAATGGCCATCAATCTTAAGCCGGTGGATGTGGCGGTGATCGGATTGGGCGCGGCGGGCGGCGTGGCCGTGCTACCGCTGGCGCGCGCGGGCCTCAAGGTGGCGGGAATCGAAGCCGGCACCTGGATGGATCCGCACAGCTTCAAACCGGACGAGCTGCACAACAACGTCCGCGGGCTGCTGACCTCGGTGCCCAAGGCGAATCGGGAGGTCCCCACCGTGCGCAATGGAGCATCCGCGCCCACGCGCCGCGGAAGCATTCATCCCATGATGAACGCGGTGGGCGGCACCTCCATCCACTATTGGGCGCAGAGCTGGCGGCTGAAAGTGTGGGATTTCAAGACGCGCAGCGAAGTGGTCAAACGATATGGAGCCGGCGCGCTCCCGAAAGGCTCGACGCTGGAGGATTGGCCGATCGACTACGGCGAGCTGGAAACTTACTACGACACCATCGAGCACGAGGTCGGCGTGTCCGGAAAAGCGGGAAACATCCAGGGCAAGATCGATCCGGCCGGCAACATTTTCGAAGCGGCGCGGCAGCGCGAGTATCCGATGCCGCCGTTGCGCGGCAGCGGGTTCACCGATCACATGCTGGAAACCGCCAAACAACTGGGCTGGCATCCCTATCGGCCGCCGGCGGCCATCAACTCGCAGGAATATCAGGGACGGCCGGGCTGCGCTTATCACGGCTACTGCAATCGCGGCGGCTGCCACATCAGCGCGAAAAATTCCACCGCCGTGACTACGATTCCCGCCGCGGTGAAAACCAAAAATCTGACCATTTTCGATCGCGCGCAGGTCACTCGAATCCTAGCGGGCGCCGATGGGCGCGTTACAGGCGTTGCGTACATAAAGGACGGCCGCGAGTACTTCCAGCCGGCCAAAGTCGTGCTGGTCGGCTCCTACACGTACGAGAATTCGCGCCTGCTGCTGCTGTCGAAATCTAAAGCCTATCCCAAGGGGCTGTCAAACAATCACGGCCAGGTGGGGCGTCACTATTTCGCGCATTATCAAAGCGGCGTTTCGGCGCTGTTCCCTTACGACATCAACGTCTGGTACGGCACGCCGGCGCAGGCCGCGGCGGTGGACGATTGGGCGGACGACAACTACGATCATTCCGGTTTGGACTTCATCGGCGGCACTACGCTGCAGCCGCACACCGAGATGCATCCTATCGAGGCGGCGTCGATGAACACTTTCGACCTCGCGCCCACTTGGGGCTCGGCCTGGAAGGCATTCGTGCGCGTGAACGCCGGACGCTGGGTTTCGGCGTATCTTCAGACCTCGACCTTTCCTTACGAAGACATTTACCTGGATCTGGATCCGGAGGTGAAAGATCCGCTAGGCGATCCGGTGTGCCGCGTCACCAGCATGGTAAAGGATAACGAACGGCGCGCATGCGAATACGGTCAGAAGAAAATGCAAGAGTGGTTCCAGGCCGCTGGCGCGGTTTCGACGGCGCGCGCCCCGGTTGGACCGCCGGGCGTGTCCACGCATGCGTACGGCGGCACGCGCATGGGCGATAACCCCGAGACCAGCGTGGTGGACCGCTGGGGATTCTCGCACGAAGCTGGGAATCTCGGCGTGCTGGGCGCATCGGTGATGGGCACCAGCGGCGCGCGTAATCCGACCCAAACTTCGCAGGCTCTGGCCTGGCGCACGGCCGATCATCTGGTGAAAAGCTGGAAGTCGATTGCGGGCTGAGATCGCGACCGCCGCTCTGCTGGTAGCCGCGGGCCTGCCTCTGCCGGCGCAACAGTTGGCCGACATTGCGCAGTTAGCGCAAGGTAGCGTCGGAGCGAGCGCTGAATTACTCGAAACCGGAAAACACCTGGTCTCGTTCCACGCCGGCGAGCATTTCCCGATGCAGAGCGTCTACAAGCTGCCCATCGCGATGGCGGCGCTGCGCCAGGTAGATCGCGGCCTGTTGCGGCTGGACGCCGAGATCCGTGTTGACAAAAGCGAATATGTGCCTAAGTCCAGTCACAGCCCGCTTCGCGATGCGCATCCCAACGGCGCAACCGTAACGCTGCGAGAATTGCTTCGCCTGACTGTGTCGGAAAGCGACGGCAGCGCCTCCGACGTCTTGCTTCGACTGCTGGGAGGCTCGCAAGCCGTGATGGTGTTTTTGCGCGATCTCGGCATTCACGACGTGCAAGTAGAGGACACCGAAAAAAGAATGGCGGAAGACAACACGGTGCAGTACCGAAACTGGGCCACGCCGGACGGCGCTGTGACGTTGCTGCGTGTATTGCTCGAATCGAGCGCGCTGTTGCCTGCGAGCCGCGATCTATTGCTGCGATTCATGACGGAGACGACGACATTTCCCACACGCATCAAGGGCCTGCTGCCCGCATCCACCGTGGTTGCTCACAAGACCGGGTCGTCCGGCACGCGCAACGGCTTGACCGCCGCGACCAACGACATCGGGATCGTGACGTTGCCCGACGGCCGCCACATGGCGATCGCAGTCTTCGTATCCGATTCGAAGGCCGACGACGCTACACGCGACGCAGTGATCGCAAGAATCGCGCGGCTGGGTTGGAATCTTGCCGAGCCTGGCGCTTTGTCCAACTCGCCGCCGCGCTGAACGAGGACGTGATCCACCTGGTTGCTATACTTCGAGTTAGTGGGGACGTAGCTCAGATGGATAGAGCGGTCGCCTCCTAAGCGACAGGTCGGCAGTTCGAATCTGCCCGTCCCTACCAGCTCACAGACCGGTTGGCAATCCCAGTTTTTTGTCCAGAGCCACGAAACGCGGCTCCGCCAGATAACGCCGGAAGCATCCCTGTTTATTGACAAAGGCCAGCATGCCATCGCGGTCGGTATACGCCCGGTCGAGCCAGGTGTACATCTGCTCTTTGTCGCCGAGCGCCGCGTATACCATCGCGATCGAGGTGGGCCGCACGAAGACATCTCCAGCAGGTTTCTCCCACTTGTGAACCAGCGCCAGCGCTTCGTCACGCTTGCCCAGGAACGCATATCCGTAGGCGTACTCCAGATCGATTCGGCTTTCCGGAGCGAGACCACGAGCCGCGGCGAGATTGGCGTTGAAAACACTGTTCAACGTTTTTGGATCCAAGCCATGCATCGCCAGGTCCAGCCTGGCTTCGACAAAATTGGGATCCAGGTCGAGGGCTTTCTTGTCGTACACCAAACCTTCATCCGGCTGGTTATTGAAAAAATAAGCCAGTCCTAAATAGGTATTGATCACCGGCGAGAGCGGGTCCAGATCGCGAGCCAACAGCATCTCGCGCAGGGTTTCGTCGCGGCGGCCTTGCGGCGCCAGAAACACGATGCCGTAGCCGAAATGCGCGTCGGCGAGCCCGGGATTAAGCTGTGTGGCGCGTACAAACTCATGCTCCGCTCCTGGCCAGTCGAAATCAAAGAGGGCTTTGACATATCCCAGCGAAGTATGCGCCTCGGCTAGCGAATCGTCCAGCGCGATGGCTTTCTCGGCGGCGGCCCGAGCTTTCGGCATGGCCTGATTGGGCGGCAGAGTACCGAAAAAACCGAGCCAAGCGTACGAATCCGCGATACCCGCATACGCCCCCGCAAACTTGGGATCTTTCTGGGTGGCTTGTTCAAAAAATTGCAGTGCACGCTCGGCGCCCTCGGTGCGCCAGCGGTCCCAGTGATAGCGCCCTTGCAGATACAGATCGTACGCTTGTACGTTTTCGGCGCGCTTGGGCTGCGGACTGGCCAGCTTCAATTGCAGCGTGTTGACGATGGCCTTGGCTATCTCGTCCTGAACCGTGAACACATCCTTCAATTCGCGCTCGTAGGTTTGGGACCAAAGATGATAGCCGTCCGCCACGCTGTTCAACTGCGCGGTGACACGCAACAAATCGCCGTCTTTGCGGACGCTGCCTTCCAGCACTGCGCCGACGTTCAGCTTCTTGCCGATCTCGCGGATGTCCTGTTGCTTGTCTTTGAAGGCAAACGAGGAAGTTCGCGCCACCACGCGAAAACCCTCCACTTTCGCCAGCGCGTCGATGATCTCCTCAGTCATGCCGTCGCAAAAATACTCCTGGTCGTGATCGGGGCTCAGGTCCGCAAACGGTAGCACAGCGATGGATGCGATCTCGGGGCCGGAGGTGGCGGCGGTTCGCGGATGCCGGCGCTCGGTGAAATAGAGCGAGACTCCCAGAATGACAAGAATTAAACCGGTGGCCAGGGCGGGCCGCCAGTCGTGACCCTTGTGCGTGTTATCGAACGAGTCCGGCGCTGCTGCCGGTGGCGGGTCCGGAGCTTTCTCGCGAAGCCGGAAAGCCGGAACATATCCACCCTTGGGCAGATCGATGATCACTTCGTCTTCGCGCCCGTCGGCTTCGTAATAATCGCGCAGACGAGCCCGCAGTTTCACCGCTTCAGTCCGAACCACGGCGTCGACGCGCGGATCGTAAGTCGGTTTCCTACCGAACACTTCGATCCCCAGCAGCGATTCTTTCAGCTTGTCGGTTTGCCCGTTCAGGGTTTCATCTACCGCGTAGCGAAGAAAGCGGCTTAGCCGTTCGGCGTTGACGAATCCCGAGCTGGCGAGAATTTTGGCGAGCGCAGCGCGAATCGACTCCGGACCAAGCTCGATCGGCGGCGAGGTAGCCCCGCTGGCGTCCCGTTCACTGGACTCGGCTGCTGTCCTCATAGTCTGAATCAACCGCTTGTGACTAGATACGAGCAAGCGGATGGGATTTGTTCCCTCATTTTACCGCCGATTGACCTGCGGCCGCCCGTTTAGAATGAAGCATGGCTAAACTGGCGCTGGTCTACGGCATGCGACTTCTCCCTGCAGATGAAATTGAAGCGGTGGGGGATGCAGAAATCACGTTAAAGAATGGCAACAAGGCGCATGTCACCATGCATTTAATCGAAGGCGGAGAAGATCAGATTCGTAAGCAGCTGATGCAATCGCTGGATGCCTTCTTCGAGTTTTATCCGGAACTCTGAAACTCGCCTCACAGTTCTGGCGGTAGCGCGTCTTAAAGGAGTTGGGTCGCCATGACGCTGCTTGAGGACCTGCGCTTCTCTTTGCGGACGCTCCGTAAAAATCCGGGATTCGCCATAGTTGCCGTTCTCGCGCTGGCACTCGGAATCGGCGGCAACAGCGCCATGTTTAGCGTGATCGACGGGGTGCTGCTGCGGCCGCTTCCCTTCCCGCATTCAGAACGCCTGGTGAATGTCTGGGAGACCAACCTGGTAAGGAACCTTCCCAAGTTCATCGCCGCGGCGGCCAACTATTACGATTGGAAAAAGCAGAACCAGGTATTCTCCGCGCTGGGCGCGTTCCAGAACAACACATTTAATCTCGCCACGAGCGAGGGATCTCCTGAACGCTACGTAGGCGTGATTTGCGACCGCGGGTTTTTCGATACGCTCCAAGTGTCGCCAGCGCTCGGCCGGCTGTTCACGGAACAAGAGGAGCAGGCTGGCCGGGATGGCGTGTTGCTTCTCAGCTACGGCGTCTGGCGGCAGCGGTTCGGCGCCGATCCGAAGGTGCTCGGCCAGAAGCTGGTGGTGGACGGCACGCCTCGCAACATTATCGGCGTGATGCCGGAGAATTTCTCCTATCCACCGCTCACCACCATGTGGGCGCCATTGGGTTTCGACAATGAGGCGCGCGAGCGGCGCGACCTGCATCGGTTACGCGTGATCGCACGTTTAAAAGACGGCGTGTCGCTGCAGCGCGCGCGCTCGGAATTCCAAACACTGGGCGTTCGTCTGGCGCAGGATTACCCCGATTTCAATAAGGACGCCGGCATCGCCGTGAATCCTCTGCTCGAAGATCTGGTGGGCCAGCTTCGTCCGACGCTGCTGATCCTGCTGGGCGCGGTGGCCTTCGTGCTCTTGATCGCTTGCGCCAACGTCGCCAATCTGCTGCTTGCCAGAGCGGCGGGCCGGCAGCGCGAGATCGCGATTCGCACTTCGCTGGGCGCTGACCGGAAGCGAATCTTCGTCCAGATGCTGACCGAAAGCCTGGTGCTTTCAATCGCCGGCGGCGTGGCGGGTCTTTTGTTGGCGTACGGGACGCTGCGCGGGTTAGTGGGGTTGGCGCCTGCCAATCTGCCGCGCCTCAACGATGTGGCGCTGGACTGGCGCGCGGTTGCTTTCACACTGGCGATCTCCGTGCTGACCGGGATTCTCTTCGGCTTGGCTCCGGCCTGGCACGCGTCGAGGATCGATCTCAACTCGCTGCTCAAGGAAGGTTCCCGCGGCGCAGGCAGCCGCAGCCGTTTGCGAAGCGCCCTGATCGTCGGCCAGGTTTCCGCGGCGCTGATTTTGCTCGCCGGCGCCGGTTTGCTGATGCGCAGTTTTTATGAGATCGAACACGTGGACCCGGGCTTCAATCCCGAACGTGTGATGACCGTGCAGCTCGCTCCCGCGCTATACAAATACCGCGGCCACAAAGATCTCCTGGTACAGTTAGCCAATGGCATCGTGAACCAGGTTTCGGCGCTCGCGGGCGTCAGATCGGTTGGCATCACTACCAGCGTTCCTCTGCTCGGCAATCCCATCTTCATCATGCGCTTCGAGGGACGGCCGGACGTGACGCCCGCACAGGCGCCGGTGGTCAACTATTTCGCCGTGACGCCTGGCTATTTCGAGACCATGGGAATGCGCATCGTGCGCGGCCGCGCGATATCCGATCGCGATATAGCCTCCGCGCCGCCCGCCGTGGTTGTTAATCAAACGCTGGTGGATCGCTATTTTCCGGGACAAGACCCGATCGGCAAGCGCCTGGAGATCGGCTTCGACACGCCGCCCAACTGGCGCCAAATCGTGGGCGTCGCGGCCGACGTGCGAACCGCCGGGCTCGATCAGGATACGCCCATCCAGGCTTACGTATCCTACTTCCAGGATCCGAACATGCTGGGATTAGGCCCCGGAGCGATTACCGTGCTGGCGCGAACCTCGGGAAATCCGGCCGCGGTCGGGTCTGCCATGAAATCGGCAATTCTCAACGTGGACCGCTCGCAGCCGGTGTACGCGATGCAGCCCATGACTGAGATCATCGGCCAAAGCGTCGCGCAGCTCCGCTTTTCTCTAGTGCTGCTGACGGTCTTCGCGGCCTCGGCGTTATTTCTGGCGGCGCTCGGGCTGTACGGCGTGATGTCCTACATGGTGGCTCAGCGCACGGCCGAGATCGGAATCCGCATGGCGCTGGGCGCGCGGCCCACGCAGATCTTGCTGCTGGTGGAGCGCCAGGGAATATTGTTGGTGCTGGCGGGATTGGCCATCGGATTGGCCGGTGGTTTGCTCCTTACGCAGCTGATGGCTTCGCTGCTTTTCCACATCAGCCCCGCTGATCCGCTGGCGCTGCTGACGGGCGCTCTTACGCTGTTACTCGTCTCGGTTGCCGCATGCTATCTCCCGGCACGGCGCGCGGCGCAAGTGGATCCGCTGATCGCTTTGCGCTACGAGTAACCGCCGCCGATCACGGCATCGGTTGAAGCTGCTTGTTCTCTTCGTAACACCAGCGCACCAGCGGCTCCGGTGTCTTGGCGTTCACGGCCAACAGGTCTTCGAGGCTGAATTTCTGGAATGCGAAGGAAATCGATCCGTCCGGCGCAGCCGTCGCCAACAGGTAACCATACACGTCCGTCATGGCTTTCTGCGATGGGCCCGTCGCGGTAGGCAGCCGGTAGCGCACCGCTCCCGCCGTTCCCACAATCCAGCCGGACAGCACCTTGCCTTTCCATTCCGGCGTATCGAAGATATTTTCCATGTAGAAGTGCGAATGGCTGGCCAGCACGTACACGCGCTTGTGCGCCGAGTTCTGAGCGTGCCACAACATCTCATAGACTTGGCGCCCGCTCCGCGCGCCTTGCGCTGATTCGCTCATGCTGTGGCTGTCGCTGATGCTTGCGGGCAGCGCCTCGTGCATTCCCACCACGATGGTGCGGATCTCCGGCGAGGCTTCATCGCGTTGCAGAAGAGAGCCGATCCAGCGCAATTGCGCCGCGTCAAACTGATCGGGACTGGCATTGTCCATGTTGATGAAGTCGATGTTGCGGATGGTCCAGTGATAATAACCGTGCAGCTTGTGATCGGTGGGGTCGTCTTTCAGTCGCTGCGCGCGAATCGCGGGCGTGTCGAGCCAGTCGGCAAACTGAATCAGCCAAGCCTCGCGGGTGGCGGGCGGTATGGTTTCGTGGTTGCCGATGCCCAAGAATACCGGCAAATTCCCGAAGGGAGTCATCTGGCGCGCGATGAAATCGGGCCACGCCATGCTCTCATACAAGCTGATGCTCATGGGACGCGGCGGGAGTCCCAGCCTGGCGGGCGGCACGATATCTTCATCGAACATGTATATCGCGCGGAAATCGCCCAGATGCCAATAAAATTCCGCGCCATCGCGGCGCGCGCCGGAAGCGATGGCCGGCATCACCACGTCGCCGCAGTTGCGCGAATCGCCGGAGACTGCGAACTTGAACGAGCCGGCATCCTGAGCCAGCATGGGCAGGCACAACAACCAGACAATTCTCTGCATCTTCGTTGTTACCAACTTTACCGCATCGCGGCACAACACTGGCGTCAACGCCGTTCGATACACTGGACAACGTGAGTCTATCGGCGCGCCGCGAAGAAGCCGTGCTGGAGCGCGTGGACGAAATGTCCGGCGAAATGTCCGATTTTCTGCGCGAACTCGTCGCCATTCCCACCGTAAATCCGCCGGGCGACAACTATGCGGCCTGTGCCGAGTGGTTGGGTGAACGGCTCGGCAAGTTCGATTATGAAGTCCAGCATGTGCCAGCCGAAGGCCGCGCCGAACACACTGCGAAACATCCTCGCGTAAACGTCATCGGCAGACTGCGCGGCGCTCCTCGCCGGCCCTTGTTGCACTTCAACGGGCATTTCGACGTCGTGCCGGTGGGCAGCGGCTGGACGGTCGATCCCTTCCGCGCCCCTATGTCCGACGGCAAGATCTTCGGGCGTGGAACCACGGATCAAAAGGCGGGAATCGCCGCGTCCATTTTCGCCATCGAAGCCCTGCGGCGAGCCGGTGTGCGTTTGCGCGGCGCCGTCGAACAAAGCGGTACAGTCGATGAAGAGAGCGGCGGCTTCGCGGGCATGGCCTATCTGGCGGAGCACGGCCTGGTAGCGCGCGGCCGCACCGATTTCGTCATCATCACCGAGCCTTTGAATGTCGATCGCGTCTGTCTTGGGCATCGCGGCGTGTATTGGTTCGAGGTGGCTACCATCGGCCGCATCGCGCACGGCAGCATGCCCTTCCTGGGCGTAAGCGCGATCAGCAAGATGGCCGATTTTCTCTCCGTCATCGAGCACGAGCTGAAGCCGGCCCTCAGCCTGAGAGTTACACACATGCCGGTGGAGCCTCCGGAAGCGCGCCAGGCCAGCATCAACGTCAATTCCATCTCGGGCGGCCAGCCAGCGGGCATGCAAACGCCCTGCGTCGCCGATCGCTGCCAGGCTATCTTCGATCGCCGCTTCTTGATGGAGGAGCCAATCGAAGAAGTGCGTAGCGAGATTCGTGACATTCGCGTGAGCCTTTCGCAGAGCGATCCGGAGTTCCAATATGAGATGAAGGATCTCATGACGGTGCCGCCCATCCTGACCAACCCCGACTGCACGCTGGTAACCGCGATGTCCGGCGCGGTGCGCGACGTGCTGGGAAACGACCCGCCGCTCATCGCGAGTCCCGGCACCTACGACCAGAAACACGTCATGCGGCTGGGATTGGTTGACCAGTGCATCGCCTACGGCCCAGGTATTCTGGACTTATCGCACCAGCCTGACGAATATTGCCGAGTCGATCATTTGGTGCAAGCGTCCAAGGCGATGGCTCTGGCTGCGATGCGGCTGCTCGGAACGGAGTGATTCAATGAAACGGCGGGATTTCGGAAAGACGCTGGCGGGCATCGCGGCGGGTGCGGCGGTCGCGCCGCGGAGGGTTTCAGCTATGAATAGCGACGGCGGTATCACGGATGTGCAAGGCGTGAAGGCCGGTCATTTCACCGATTCGCGCCGCCCCACTGGTTGCACGGTTCTGATTTTCGAAAACGGCGCCACAGCCGGCGTGGACGTGCGCGGCGCAGCGCCGGGAACTCGCGAGACCGATCTGCTAAACCCGGTAAACACAGTGCAGAAGGTGAATGCAATTGTACTCGCGGGCGGCAGTGCATATGGGCTGGATGCGGCCTCGGGCGTGGTCCGATATCTCGAAGAGCACGGGCAGGGGTTTCGTGTGGGGCCGAGCGTTGTTCCCATCGTCCCCGCTGCGATTCTGTTCGACCTGGGAGTGGGCGATCCGAAAATCCGGCCGACCGCCGAATCCGGTTACAAGGCCTGTCAGGCTGCAAGCGCCGGAAAAGTAGAAGAAGGCAATGTGGGCGCGGGCGCCGGTGCTACGGTTGGAAAAATGTTCGGACCCAAACAGTCCATGAAGTCCGGCCTGGGAACCGCCAGCATTCATGTTGGCAATACCGGAATCATCGTGGGAGCCATCGTCGCGGTGAACGCCGTCGGCGATGTCTCGGATCCCAGCAGCGGGAAAATCATCGCCGGAGCGCGTAAGCCGGATGGCTCCGGCTTCCTGGACTCGATGCGCCAAATCCGCGAGGGCCGGCTAGTTGAAGTTCCGGCGGGCGCTCACACCACCATCGGCGTGGTGGCGACCAACGTCGCTTTCGACAAAACGCAAATTACCAAGATTGCGCAGATGGCGCACGACGGCCTGGCACGATGCATCAATCCGGTGCACACGCCGAACGATGGCGATACCGTTTTCGCGGTCGCGACCGGCGCGATCGCGACTCGTGGCGATCACGGAGCGATTGGCGCGCTGGCAGCGGAGGCGATGTCGCAAGCTATCGTGCGCGCGGTCATGAACGCGCGCGGCCTGCCAGGTTTGCCGAGTTATCAAGACCTTCGCGGCCGCTAGACCGGAGGCTGAAAGCGCCCGTCGATGGCCGTCCATCCGCCGTCTACGAACAAGACCGTCCCGGTGATGTAGCTGGCGGCATCGGAAGCGAGAAACACCACTGGTCCGGCCATCTCATCCGCCGTGGCCCAACGGCCTAGCGCGTTCTTATTCGCGTAGGCGCTATACCAATCGGGATTGCGCTTGATGGGTTCAGTTAGCGGAGTTTCAACCACGCCGGGTGCGATGCAGTTCACTCGCACTCCGTCGCCGCCCAACTCCGCAGCGAACGCCCGCGCGAGCTGCACCAGTCCAGCTTTAGTCGCCGCATACGCGCCTTGTCCCGGCTCAACTACCAGCGAGCGGATCGACGAGAACAAAATAATGCTGCCGCGCTTGCTCTCGCTCATCACGCGCCCTGCCGCTTGCGCGATCAGAAAGCTGCCTTTCAAGTTCAAGCGGAGCACTTTCTCGAATTCTTCGGCGGTGTAGCGCAGCAGCGGCTTGCGAACATTAACGGCTGGCGTGCTGACCAGAATGTCCAGACGCTGGCGCCGGCTTCGAATGCCGTGCACGGCGGCATCCACGCTCGCCTGGTCGGTAATATCGAGCGCGACGGCATCGGCCGTCCCGCCTTGATCGCGAATTTCAGCCGCCGTACTCGCCGCGCCTTGCTCGTTTAAATCGGCGCAAACGGTAATCGCGCCGGACGCGGCCAGCCCGTGCGCAGCGGCACGTCCGATTCCAGAAGCCGCGCCCGCCACCAGAGCTACTCGCCCGTCCAGACGAAACAACGTGTTCAAGTCAGTCACGGCTCGAGTGTCGCCGACTTCGCCTGACCGGCGTAGATGGAATTGAAAAGCAGTTTGAAGGTGCCGTGGGGTTGTCCACGGAAGGCCGCTTCAACCGCAAGCAGGTAGAGTTTGCCTTCACCCATCGGCGCTTCTGCCGCCGCCACCGCGCCTTCCAAATAACCTTGTCCCCAGGCCCATCCGCTGCGGAGCGGCGTTGCGTTCGGATACCAGGCCACCGGCCGGATGCCTTTCATTTCCGCTTCCGGACCAAGCCTGAACGCGGGGCTATTTTCGAAGAAGGCATCCACCGTCGACGGCATGCCATACGCCACGGGATTGGTGTTATCGACGCTCATCGCCAGCACCGAACCCGGCACATAGAATTTCTCGCGCGGCAGCGGATGCTCCTTGCCGTCCGGCGTTCGTTCGGTCAGAGCGTCGCGCACGGGTAGACCGAACAATCGCCCGACCTGGGTGGAATCGCCGATGGCCACAATGGTCCCGCCAGACTCGACGAATTTTCGCAGTTGCGCGATCGTTTTCTCGGCCGTAACGTAGCCCAAAGCCTTGCGCCACTCTTCAGGAATTTCGTCCGCTGCAGGCTGGCGGGCGTTGAAGCCGCCTCGACCACCCTCAGCCGGTCGGGCTGCACGCGCCATCGCGCCGCTAGGGAACACGAGCACATCAAACCGGCTCGCCAAATCGCCTTGATCGAGCGCCTGCGGGTAGACGACCTCGAATGGAAACTCGAACCGCTCGAAAACAAAACGCAGCCATCCCGACGGCATCGACCCGCCGTATTGATCCCACAGCCCGATGCGAACCGGCTTCAACTTGAGCACCGCTCCGGTGGGCCTTGACTGCACCGCGTCGACGGTGACGCCAAGATCGGCAGCCGCGCGCTCCACGATCGGACGCGTTTGCGCGCGCGCCGGCACGTACATCGTCCCGGCACCCACCTGGCGGCCGTCCAGCGCTATTGGCTTTTCGATCCAATACACTTCATCGCCATTCTTCAGCAGCCGGTTGACCAGGATGAACGAATCGTTCTGCTGATGGCTGATCAGGTAGCCGGTGAGCTGCGCGGGTCCGTGAATCTTTTCGGATGGCGCCTGCTGCAATCCACTCACTTTCTCGAACGGCCCGTCGAACGCGTCCAGAATGCGATCGAACTTCACTCCCATCTGAAACGCCAGCGTGTATCCAGTCACGTCGTAAGGCGGAATCGGCGGACCGCCGGGATAGCGGAAGTCGTTGGGATGATCCTGCGGCTCGAACATGTCGAGGATATGCGGTCGAAACGCCTGCGCCGTCTTCACTACCCACGATCCTGCTGGATAATGTTTGCCAGAGATGTCGAAATCGCGCGTGGCGCGCAGGATCGTGACGCCATTCTTGATCAGCGTGTCGACGAATTTCGTCGCGGTCGGAAAATCGGGCTGATCGGAAGGCAGAATGTAACCGCGCGGATCGCGCATCGCGGGATCGTGCAGCACGGAAGCGTACAGGTTCGCGGGAACACCCGAGTTGCTGTTCGGTGCGGAAGTGGCAGCACCTCGTCCTCCGCCGCTCTGAGCCGCCTTGGCCGCTTCTTCCAGCGCCGCGATGCGCTTGGGCGTGATGGTCCAGGAATCCTTGCTGCCGCGTTCGATCGAGTTGCGCCCCATGCGATAGATGTTGTACAGCAGTTCCTCGCGATATCGGGAAGCAAGGTCGAGCACGGCGCGATTCGCCGTCATCTCATATTCGATCGACGTCCGGAAATGCCAGGTCTGAGGCGCTACCGGAAATGGCCCGTCGCTGATAGGCAACTGGCGCTCCGGAACCAGCGGCACTTCCACGGGCGTGGGATTGCCGATCGTCTCCGTCAGCAGGCCGATCATGTTATGGAAGTACGTCGTCGTTCGCAGGCCGCCGTTATACCAGGTCGAATAGGTGGACCCGCTACGCATCACCGTGCCCGGCTTTCCCTCGGCGACAAAACGGCTGTGCATCGCCGCGCCAACCAGCTCGATCAGCGGCGGGATCAACGGATCGAAATTGTAATTGAACGGATCGCGAAACGGCGGCGCGAACATCACTGCACCAGCTGGCCCGGTCTGGTGGTGGTTATACATGATCTGCGGGAACCACTCATGGTAGAGCACGCGATTGATGTTGGTTGTTTCGCTCAAGTTGGACATGTAGAAGTCGCGATTGTTGTCGTGTCCGGCATACTTCTCCCACAGCCGCGGAACATTCTGCGTGGAACGCTTCTTTGGATCGGACTCACGCATGTACCAGTTGGAGACCAGTTCCATGCCGTCGGGATTGACGTGCACGGCCAAGATGATAACGTCGTTTAGAAACCGCAGCGTCTCGGGATCGTTGCGGCTGACCATCTCCCAGACGAATTCGAGCAATTGCTGCGCGCCCAGAACTTCGGAAGCGTGCAGGCCGCCGTCGATCCAAACCACCGCTTTCCCTTCCTGGGCCAGCGCATGAGCCTCGACGTCGGTGAGGTTTTCGGCCAGCGCGAGCCGGCGCGCGATGTCTCTGTAATGAGACAGCTTCTTTTGATTCTCAGGCGAAGTGAGAATCGCCATGTACTGCGGCCGGCCCTCTTCAGTCTTGCCGATCTCCACCAGCTTCATGCGATCGGATTCGGAGGCGAGCTTTTTCCACCAGGCAGTGAGTTGCGTGTAATTAGCGAGCTGGTAATCATCGCCGACCTGGAAGCCCAGGGCTTCTTGTGGAGTTGTCAGACGCTGCGCGGTTTGCGCGTGTGCCGCAGCTACGACAAAGAGCGTCAGCGCGACGGCGGCGAGGGGACGGGCTCTCAAGCGGCAGAAATTCATCGAAGGTCCTCTGTCAGATTGTCAGAAATTCGGCCCGGGGAGCGCAATCCGCAGATCTGGCTAAACAATTCGAAGGACTCTTTGTGCGGCAAATCCTGACATCCGCAGCTCCGTCACGGCGATTGGGAGATTCGGGGCCCAGGAGGGAGGCACCTAATGCGGGGAGCTCATTCCTGGGCTGATTTGCTCTTGTTGGACAATTGACGGACCTGGTCCCAGAGTTCCGTGCCGAGCTGTACGGCGTTGGATGTTCTTTCGGTAGAAACTTCGGGTTCAGCAGTGCCTTCCCCTCCCTCGATCTCCTGACGGACGATACGGAAGGCCCGGGCTCCTTCGTCGAAGGTGTGGATTGGTTCGATCTTAAACGCCTGTGCCATGTAAGTTCCCTTTACCTAATTGTAAGCCAGTCCGGCGGCATCCAGCAATCTCTTAAGTGGCTCAGCTTGCATCAAGCGGGTGATTTCTTCTAGGTCGGGTTGCTTCAGTGCGCGCATTAAGTCGGCTTGCTGAATGCTTGGTGTTCCCGCGCTAAACACCGCCAGCGGAAGTTCCGACCGCGGATCCAGAAGTGGAACGGAAAATAAGAAATGGTGTTGCGGCTTGCCTGGAAATGAGCGGTACGTATTGGTTCTCGGATTGCTCGCCGCCGCGTCGAAAAGTCGCACCGTTTTGGTCTTGTACGCTCGTCCGGCATTACCCTCGCCGATCAGCAGGCGAAACTCGCGAAATATTTCCGCATAGGTCGCCTGCTGACTCCAAAGGATCAGGCGCAGCTCCGGGTGCTTCTTGGAATAGCGATCACACACCATGAAGCTCAGATCCATAGTCGTGCGGTCGAGAACCGAAATGGTGGAGTTCGCGACCAAGACGGCTCTCCCCGCCCGTTTCTCCAGCTCGCTATACAAGTCTTGAAAACCCTGGATAATTGCGCCCCACAACTGGTTGTACGCGCCACCTCGACTTGCGCCCGGATCGAGGAGCCCAAGGTAGATCTGCTCAAAGCGGGAGCGCCGCGCGGTTCCGGCGTCGGATTGAGGTTTCGGCGGGGGAGGCAGCTCCCAACTCACGTGAAACCGGTAGTTCGGTGGCGGCAGGCGGAGTGTGGCTCGCAGGCGATTGTCGACTGCGCTGAGGTGCGAGCCGAACTCGGCCGTTAATCCTTGGTGCACAATGTCAGCCTCGACCGGTTCGAACACCTCCAGCCGCGGCCTCAAAAGTCGGAACCGATTAGGAAATCGCAGATCCAACACCAGTTCGTCCACTGGGTCGGTTAGCAACAGGTCAACGTAATCTCGCTGGGTATCGGGCAGACCGAGTTCGACGGCCTCGCGTTGATCCATCGAGTAAGAATTGAGATCATAGTTTTCGACCACTACATTTGCAGGCGACTGACTTGTGGGCTGCTGCGAGAATGCGATAAAGGTCCGCTCCGTGTCCGCCACATTGCGCCGCACCAGCGTGGTTCCCAATTGCTCTGGCATGGCCGAGGTGCAACGATATTCATCAACTTGGCCTCCAATTACGGTGTCCTTCCAGAGCGGGACTTCGTAAGCCTCGAGGCTTCGGTTGAATACCAGGCCTTCCAACCTCAGCTCATTCCTTCCGTCACCTTCCTCGTCCACATAGATGCACCAAGTCAGCCTCTGCATCCGGTAGGGCTGGCGGAAACGAACCTGAACAAGCCTGCCTACTTCCTTCTCCGCATCGGAAGCCTCCAGCTCGGCGAAGGCGGGATTGCCGGGTTTCTTGAAGTACTGCCTGGCATGGCGGACTCCGCCGCTGGCAATATCGATCAGGTTCAGGTTGTGGCCGCGAGGATCGTAGTCGGTACGCTTCATGGCTGCGCCGGCGCCAAGAATTTCGATGAACAACGGCACATCAGTAACGCCGCCGATGCGGATGTGCGACCAGGTAGCCCGGTGCTTGTGGCCATGCAGCACCAGGTCAATCTGATTCTCGGCCAGGAAGCGAAGCAAGCGGTCCACGCGGCGCGTGTGAAGTAGCCAGTCTTGTCCCTGAAACGGAACTGGCAGAGGGTGGTGATGCATCAGCAGAACCTTGGTGGAGCGCCGGATCTCGGCTGAATGGGGATGGCGCTCCATCGCCTGCTTTAGCTTGGAGAGGCGCCTCCCGAAGGCCTTGCCTTCCGCCGAAGCAAGGGCTAGCCGTGGATTGGTATCCAACGTGAGAATCGTGACTTGGGCTTTCGGGTCGAAGTGCACCAGTTTGAACCAGTCCTTGAACAGCCACTTGAAGATTATGGTTGGCGGCCAGCACCATCCGAAGAGTCCAAAGACCAGCGTGTCGTGATTTCCCGGCAATGTAAGGATGGTGAGGGGATGATCGCCAGACCGTTGTCTAATCGACCTTAACCACCGTTGAACAGCCCGCCATCGCCCTTTGCCGAACACCCACCACAGTGATGGATGATTGGCCAAGTCCCCAGTAATCACCAGGATGTCTGGCCTCAGTCGGCTGATCGTCTCTTCCAGAGCCTGCTTCACAGAGTCGTCACGGCTCGGATAATGGAGGTCCGAAATGTGAAGAATCCGCGTGACCATGGGTATTTACCAGAAATTAAGGCATTATATCATCATGTAAATGATTAATTCTCTGGATTGGAAGATTTGATAATCAAAATGCGACGCCTCGTTTGCGCCGCCGACATGTGGCACGGGAAAGACTTACTAACGGTGCAAGCAGCTGTAGTTAGCATACCTTACTTCCCCTGAAACCGCGGCTTGCGCTTCTCGTGAAACGCCGCGGTTCCTTCCTTGACGTCCTCGGTATAGTTGGTCACCAGCGTCGCCATGGCGGCGTCTTCGAGCGCGTTGTCGAGCGACATGGAGAGCTGCTTGTACATCATCCGCTTGGCAATCCGGATCGCAATGGGCGGGCCCTCGGCCAGCCGCGCCGCCCAGGTGCGGGCCACCGGCATCAACTCCGCGTCCGGGACAACTTCGGTCACCAGGCCTAAGGCCGCCGCTTCGCGCGCGGTGTAGACTTCGGAAAATAACGACATCTTGAGCGCACGGTCCAGCCGCAAGAATCGCGGAAAAAAGTACGCCCCGCCTTCATCCGGAATCAGTCCGAAACGCAAGGAAGTGTCGCCCAGCTTGGCGCTCTCGGCCGCGATACGAAAATCGCAGCTCAACGCCAGCGTTAGCCCACCGGCCACCGCCGCTCCGTTCACGGCCGCGATCACCGGCTTATCGAAGCGCTGCAGAAACTTCACCAGCTCATGCATGTTCTCGCGCATCTCCAGCATCGATTCCATCGGGTGCCCGCGATAGCGCGCCGGATATTCAAAATCGCGCCCGATGTCGCCGCCCGAGCAGAACCCGCGGCCCGCGCCGGTCAGGATCACCGCGCGAATCGCATCGTCGTCGCGCGCGTCCGCCAGGGCTCGCAGAATCTCGTGCACCATAACTTCGGAATACGCGTTGAGCTTGGCTGGACGGTTCATGGTGATGGTCACCACGTGGCCGTCTTTTTCGTGCAGGATCTCGCGAAATTCCATGCATCACCTCCGGCGGCTCATCTTCCACGACTCATCTTCCACGAAATTGCGGAGCGCGTTTTTCCAGGAAAGCGGTCACGCCCTCGCGATGATCCTCGGTCTGGCCGCAGCGCAGGTGCGTTTCCGGCTCCCGGTCCAGCATAGTGCGAAAATCCAGAGTCGCCGCAAGATTGACGTTGGCCTTCATGTAGCGATAACTCACCAGCGGGCCCGCCGCCAGCCGCGCAGCCAGCGCGCGTGTCTCGGAAGCGAGGGATTCCGCCGGCACCACGCGATTCAACAACCCCAGCCGCAAAGCCTCCGCCGCATCGAACGCGTCTGCGGTGAACAACAGTTCCTTGGCCTTGGCCGCGCCGGCGTAGCGCGCCAACAACCACGTCACTCCGAAATCGCCGCCGAATCCGACCTTGGCGTAAGCGGTCCCGAACTTGGCCTGATCGGAAGCAATGCGCAGATCGCACGCCAGACACACCCCCAGGCCCGCGCCCATGGCGAACCCGTTGACGCTGGCGATCGTGATCTTGGGCATGTTATAAAGCCGCCAGGAAATCTGCTGGGCGCGGCGCAGCCAGTCGATACGTTCCTCGAGCGGCCGCGGCGCAGCGTTCTCCTGCGCCATTCCGCCGATATCGCCACCCGCGCAGAAAGCTCGCCCGGCCCCGGTCACCACCACCACCGCCACGCTCGGGTCTTCTTCCCAGCGCTCCAAAGTCTCGGCGGATTTCGTGAGCAAATCCGGGCTCAACGCATTCAGCCGGTCCGGCCGATTCAGGGTCAGCGTCCCAACGCCGCCATCGACAGAAGTAAGAATCACGTCTTCAGGCATGGTCCTCCAAAAAGAAAACGCCCGGTTTTTTAGGCCGGGCGTTCGTTTCAATCGAAGCGAATTGTGTTTAGAACGGGCTCTTGGCGGTCTTGGGCCACAGCACACCTTCATCTTCCTTGGTGACCGGCCCAACTCCCTTGTACACGAACTTCTGGATGCGCTGCCCGCGATACGTCTCGGTGGTGAAAATGTTCCCCTTCGAGTCCGTCGCAATGCTGTGCACCGCGTAGAATTCGCCCGGCTGCCGTCCGCCTTCCCCGAAGCTGGTGAGCACTTCCAGGGTGTCGCGATCCAGGATGTGCACCTTCTCGTTGGCGCCGTCCGCCAGATAAATGTACTTCTGCTGCGGATCCTTCGAGAACGCGATGTCCCATACGGCTCCGTCGCCCAGGGTGTTCTTGTACAGGATCTTCTCCTTCACGAACGTCCCGTCGGCCTTGAACACCTGGATGCGATCGTTGGAGCGGTCGCAGACGTACAGCAAGCCGTCGTTGGCCAGATCGGCGCAGTGCACCGGGTTGCGGAACTGCTGGTCCTCCGGAGCATCGGGGTTGTAGGGCCCGGGGTTGGTGTCGTCGGGCTTGTGGCCGAAGGCGCCCCAATAGCGCTTGAACTGCCCAGAGTCGGCGTCGTACACGATCACGCGCTTGTTGCCGTAGCCGTCGGCCACGTACACTTCATTGGCCTTGGGATCGATGAAAATCTTGGCCGGTAAGCCGAGATTAGCGGTGTCGTTGCTGCCGTGGCTCTGCCCGGAGGTCCCGATTTTCATCAGGAATTTGCCGTCCTGGGTGAACTTCATGATCATGCTGTCGTGATACAGCGGCGGACCGGAACCACGCCCTGCGCCGGCCTGCTCGTCGGCTGGAGCCGCGCCCCGCCCGGGTGCTGCTCCGCGACCGCGCCCCGCACCAGGAAGATTCTGGTCAGTCTTGGTACGGCCGTTGCCCCCGATCCACACATTGCCTTTGTAGTCGACGGTGATGCCGTGATTCGAAGCCGGCCAAACATAGCCGTCTCCGTCACTGCCGCCCCAGCTTGCCAGCAGATTGCCGGCCTCGTCAAACTCCAGTACCGGCGGGGCCGGTCCGCAGCATTCCGATTCCACTTTGCCGCGCTGCCGTTTTGCGCCCGGCGGGTTCGCCACACCGTAGTCTTCCATCGCTTCGAGGGAACCTTGGCGATGAATGATCCAAATATGATCTTTCGAATCCACTGAAACACCGATCGTGTTGCCCATCAGCCAATGATTGGGCAGCGGCTTCGGCCACATGGGGTCCACTTCAAATCTTGGCGCTTGGGCGCCTCCAGCTGCCTGCACCACGGCCTTTTTCGTCAGTACATGAGAACCGATAGCAAGTACGACGAGGACCGCAAGAAACATCGCTCCAACATAGAGGTGACGCTTCATTACTTCACTCCTTTCTTCGTCAATGGTAGGCTATTATACACGATTCCTAATAGACGCAACCAGGAAATTTCGACGGCCGGCCAGCCGGCCATGCACTTTGCACCATGCTAAGTCCACGTAAAACCATTCTTCACTGCGCCACCTTGGTGGCCGCAATTACCATCGCGTTCGCTCCGGGCGCCATAGGTCACGAGATTCCAAATGATATCACTATTCAGGCGTTCTTGAAGCCGGAAGGACATCGCCTGCGCCTGTTGGTCCGCATTCCGCTCACCGCGATGCGCGACTTCAACTTTCCCGAAAAGCCCGGCAACACCTTTCTGGACATAAACGGGACCGCCGCCATGCTTCGGGACGCCGCCACTCTGTGGGTTTCCGATTTCATCGAAGTTTACGAAGGCGATACCAAACTAGGAAAACCAACCGTCCAGGCTACCCAGCTCTCGCTCCTGTCAGACCGCTCGTTCGCTGCCTATCAGCAGGCCCTGGCACATGTCACCGGACCTTCGCTCCCCGAAGACACGAACGTGGTCTGGAACCAAACCATGCTGGATGCGGTATTCGAGTACCCGATCGAGTCCGATCAATCGCGCTTCTCGATCAACCCCGACGGCTGGTGGCGGCTGGGCCTGCGCGTGCTCACCGTATTCCGCTTCCTGCCGCCCAACGGCGCGGTCCGCGCCTTCGAATTCATCGAGGCTCCCGGACTGGTGCGCCTGGACCCGCGCTGGTATCAGGCCGCGCTGAATTTCGTGCACCTCGGCTTCCTCCACATCCTGGAAGGGACCGACCACCTGCTGTTCCTGTTTTGCCTGGTGATCCCGTTCCGCCGCTTCCGCTCTTTGATTCCGATCGTAACGTCGTTCACCGTGGCGCATTCCATAACGCTCATCGCCTCGGCTTACAATCTGGCGCCGGACGCGCTCTGGTTCCCGCCCCTGATCGAAACGCTGATCGCCATGTCCATCGTCTACATGGCGCTTGAAAATATCGTCGGCGCGGCCACCGTGCATCGCCGCTGGATGATCACCTTCGGCTTCGGCCTGGTGCATGGCTTCGGATTCTCGTTCGCGCTGCGGCAAACACTGCAATTCGCCGGCACCCACATGTTGACGTCGCTATTGAGCTTTAACTTGGGCGTCGAGCTGGGTCAGCTCCTGGTGCTGCTGCTGCTCATTCCGATGCTGGAAGGTCTGTTCCGCTACGTGGTAGCCGAGCGCATGGGCACCATCATTCTCTCGGCGCTGGTTGCGCACACCGCCTGGCATTGGATGATCGACCGCGGCGAGATTCTGGCGCGCTTCCGCTTCCAATGGCCGGTCATCGACGCGGCCTTCTTAGCCAGCCTGTTGCATTGGGTCATGGCCCTGGTCGCGATCGCCGGCGCGATGTGGCTGATTACCGTGCTCGGCCGGCTACGCGCGTCTCGCAACGCCGAGGTCAAAGCCGAAGGAACCGACTGAACGCCTCGCACTAGTCGATCTTACCAAGCCGTTGCATCGTTACGATGGTGAAGAGTACGCCGCAGCTCAGCACCATTCCCGACACCATCAACAGCGCACATTCTGACCAGGTAATCACCTGCAGTAAGCCTATGATCGATGCCGCTGTTGCGGCCAGAATAATGAGCATCGCAAACGATGAAATCAACCAACTCGGCTGGTGATCCGTTTCGGCGCTGGATGTGCGGCTTAGGTCTGGCATTGGTCGTCTCCTTATCTATACAGACAGTGGACGACCCCATCGCGGACGTAATAAGTGTGTAAAAAACTTGTAGGCGAAAGCTGGCAGGAATCAGGGCTTCTTCCCGCCCAGAATGCCCTTGAGAATTCCGCCCGCCGCCTTCCCGGCGTCCCCTTTTACAAATCCCTTCAGCGTCGCTCCGGCGATGCCCTTCACGTCTGGACGGAATTGCGGATCTGACGCAGTGCCTTCAATGGTGAAAGGAATGGGCGCGTTGGCCATCACCGCCGCGATCCCGGAGCTGTGTACCGTCGCCGTCATTTTGAAATTCAGCGCTTCCTGCGGGCTGATCGTTCCGCCGCCGTCAACCTCCCCGATGCCGCCCACCACCAGCTTGATGTCCTGCAGGGTGGCTCCCGCAGGTGCATAGCGAACGTTCGCGCTGAGAGTCTGGATCTGGGTGTCGGGACCGGATCGAATGCCCGCCAGGCGCTCGATGGTTGACATCTTCCTGCCCAGATCGAAGCCGCTCAGTGTCGCATTACTCAGCGCCACTGAGCCCGTCGTCACCAGCCGGTCAGCCGGACCTTCAGCGGACAACTTGACGCTCGCCGTGCCGCTCTTGAGCGAGGATCCTGCCGGCAGCACAATACCGAGCGCCGGAAGCAACCCCTCGAGTTCCGTCACCGGCATGTTCGAACCGGTGAGATTCATCTTGAGCCCCAGCGATTCGCCCTGCTCGGCATAACTCCCCGTGACATGCGCCAGTGCGTTGCCGGCATGAACGTCGCCGCGGCTGACTTCTCCCGAGCGGCCGGCCACATCATGCTGCACCGCGAAATCCAATTCCACCGCCCGGCGCGCCGGCGTGCCATTGCGAGCGAGCTTGAGTTTATCGCCCTTCAGCTTGCCGTCCAGCCGTACTGTTTTGCCATCCGAGACGACATTTCCGTCCAGCGATACAGTGCCCGCCAGCGACGGCGCGAAATCGTTCAATCGCGAGAGCGCCAGATCCAGCTGGTTCACGCTCAGACTTGCGTGCAGCGGCGTTTTGGAGGCGTCGGTGGCATCCAGCGGTCCGGCCGTGCCGGTCAGCTTAATCGAGCCTCCACCCGCGACTTTGCTCGCCATCGAAAATGGGAACGCCGCGCTGCCGGAAAAATTCTGAAGCTCGATCTCCACCTGCTCCAGGACCATCGGCGTGCGGCTGCCGCTACGGCTCAACGTCAAGCGTCCGTTAGTCACTTTGACCAATTTGACCGACAGATCCAGCGGCGTTTTTCCAGCAGCGCCGCCCGGTGGCGCCGAACTCGCGGCCGCCGCATTTCCGAGATTTGAAAAATTCCAAACCCCTGGAACCGCTTCCACCAGCGCGATCTCGGGTTGATCGATGGTCAGTCCAGTGACGTTGACTTTTCGGGAAAAGATCAAGGGCGCCAGTTCGACGCCGAGCTTGAGCTGCTTGGCGCGCAGAAAAGGAGAATGGCTGAAGGCCGGGTCGTCCGCAATGGACAAATCGCTGGCCGTAATTCCGCCGGAGAGCAGCGCCAGTTTCAGCTCCCCCAGCTTTACCGCTCTGCCCAGCGCGGCCGTCATACGGGATTCCAGCATTGGCCGGAAGGTATTGGCGTCGATCAACGAGGAAAGGGCGAACAGGACCACAAGCACCGCCGCCACACCGATGCCGGCCCAAACGAGAATGCGTTTCATGCAGGGCCTCCAGCCACCCCGATTTTAGCGCGGCTGCAGTTCGTCCTGAGCGTCGATGGCCGCTTGCTGCTCTTGTGCGTCGGAGTTTCATTCCGACCGAAAGCCTCATGCTTAGGCGAGTGCGGGTCGGTGCGACAATGAACGCGTGGAAACCACAATAGCGGCAGGCCTTGCGCAACGAGATGCGATTTCCAGAGCAGAGCTGTTCATCGAACTTGCGGAGCGGTGCAACCTGGAGGAGCGCGAATTGTTCGAAGCTTTCCTCGAAGCGTCCATCGTTTTTGGACGTACGGCGATACACCGGCTGCAATCAGAGTTCAAACGGAGCCATGGGTGGAAGGGATGGTTTGACAAACTGCGCGCTGATGCTGCAATGCAGTTTTTTCGCGTGCAGCGCGATTACATTCTCAAGGAAGGTCCTCCGAAGGTCGGCCAAATCATCAGTTTCAATCCGACCAAGATGGCGTCCGAACTGTACTACTTCGAAAGCGCGGACATCCCCGCAACCGATACAGTCCGTCGTCACCTGCAGGCTCTCGCGGCGTTCGTTAAGGAGGCCAGGGCCAAGTTTCGCTGAGCGTTAGGGCAATCCTGAAGCATTTAGGGCATTTTAAGGAGAAGCCCGATTTGAGTGATCGTATTTTCCCTCTTGCACCATATTGAAAGTACAGATTTGTGTCGATTGTTCACTTATGTTCTGCCCCGGATGTGGAAATCCACTAGGTGCAGGGTCAAAGTTCTGCGGCGCTTGTGGCTCGGTCGTTGCTCTGCCGACGGGCGCTGCTTCCCCTCCACCTAATTCGCACCCTCAACCCGCTCGCCATCGGAGAAGCGGCATCATCACAAAGCTCTTTCTAGGAGCCGTTTCGTTGGTCGTCGTTCTGCTTTTGATTGGCGTGTTTTATCAAATGACCCCCGGCGGCAAGGCGGCAATAGCAAGGAGAGAGAAGCAGGAAGCCGATAGGGCGACGTACCACGGGGAGACCGAAGCCAGGCAGCGAGATCCAGGAGACTCCGGCAACGCAGACATCGGCGAAACCATGGGTATTGTGGACGGGCACGGTTTTTGGCCTTGTGGATCGTCCACACGGGCTT
>DATJWJ010000183.1:0-3536 GCA_035501355.1 Bryobacteraceae bacterium
CCCGAGGCGAAGCCCGAAGCCAAACCGGAATCGGGAACGGAACCCGGGAAGAGCGAGTAACTGAGGACTAACCGCCATGATGATGCCAAAGAAAGTGAAGTACCGGAAGCAGCAACGCGGTCGCATGGCCGGCAAGGCGTGGCGCGGATCGTCGATTTCCTTCGGCGAGTTCGGGCTCAAGGCGATGGAGTGCGGATGGGTGACCGACCGGCAGATTGAAGCCGCGCGCGTCGCCATGACGCGCCACATCAAGCGCGGCGGCAAGGTGTGGGTGCGATTGTTCCCCGATAAGCCGATTACCAAGAAGCCGGCTGAAACCCGTATGGGTAAAGGCAAGGGCGCACCCGAGCAATGGGTCGCGGTGATCCGGCCGGGAAAAATCCTGTTCGAAATGGAGGGCGTGGACCGGAGCGTGGCCGATGCGGCGATGCGGCTCGCGGCCCACAAATTCGCAATCAAGACTAAGTTCGTCAGCCGCACGGACGTGGCGGAGTAAGCAAATCATGAAGGCGCAAAAAGTTCGCGATCTGGACGACACCGAATTGAAAAACCAGTTGGCTCAAATGGAGGAGCAGCTCTTCCGGCTCAATTTCCAGATGTCCATGGGACAAATGGAAGGGTTGAAGAAGGTGCGCGTCATGCGCAAGGACCGGGCGCGCATGTTGACCATTCTGCGCGAACGGGAGCTGGCGGAGAAGAAATAACATGGCGGGCAACGTAACGAAAACCGAAAAAATCGGCCAGGTGGTCTCGACGAAAATGAACAAGACCATCGTGGTGGAAGTGAGCCGCCGCGTGCCGCACCCCATCTACAAGCGAATCATCGGCAAGCGGAAGAAGTTCTACGCCCACGACGAAGAGGGCAGGGCCAAGATGGGCGACGTGGTGCGCATCATCGAGTGCCGGCCGATCAGCAAGTTGAAGCGGTGGAAGCTGGCGGATATTGTGCGGGAGGCCGTGCAGTTGGCGGCGCAGCCTAGTGATCTCGACGTAAAGATCTGAGGCGGTTGAGAAGAGCTATCAGCTGTCAGCGATCAGCTGTCAACTGGGCGGGTTCGGGTTTTGGTTTAGCTGAGAGCTGAAGGCTGATAGCTGAAGGCTCCAGGAGCGAAGCGACTATGATTGGAATGCGAACGATTCTCGAAGTGGCCGATAACTCCGGCGCGCGGAGGCTGAGTTGCATCCTGCCGCGCGGAGGCGATCTCGGCCTGCGCGCCGGCCTGGGCGATGTGATTACGGCGTCGGTGAAGGAAGCCGCGCCGGATTCGGCGATCAAGAAGGGCAAGGTGGTGCGGTGCGTGGTGGTGCGCATGCGCAAAGAGACGCGGCGCAAGGATGGTACTTATATCCGGTTCGACAGCAATGCCGCCGTGCTGATCAACGACGTTGGCGAGCCGGTTGGCACGCGCGTGTTCGGACCCGTGGCCAGGGAACTGCGCGATAAGAAATTCATGAAGATCGTTTCGCTGGCCCCCGAGGTAATCTGATGGCGATTGCAAAGAGAAGACCGGAGCCGGTCCGGATCGACCTGAAAAGGGAAGACACCGTGAAGGTGATCACCGGCCGTGACAAGGGTTTGACCGGGCGCGTTCTGCGCGTCGAGCGGGACACCGGGCGGGTGCTGGTGGAGCACGCCATGATGATCAAACGTCATACGCGTCCCAACCCCGCGAAGCAGATCAAGGGCGGCATTGCGGAACGCGAAAGCGCCTTTTCGGCTTCCAACGTGATGCTCCTCTGCCCCGGCTGCAATAAGGCCGTGCGCATCGGCCATCATATCGACCATGTGGCCGGCGGCAAGACGCGGCGAGTGCGCGTGTGCCGTAAGTGTGGGCAGACGTTAGACAAGAAGTGAGGATTCCATGGCGGCACGTTTGAAAGAGCATTATCAAAGCAAAGTGGTTCCGGCGCTGACCAAAGAATTCGGCTATAAGAACCGGATGGCTGTGCCGAAGATCGAAAAGATTTCGATCAATATCGGTCTGGGAGAAGCCACGCAGAACGCCAAGCTGATGGATGGCGCGGTGGCCGAACTGACGCAGATTGCCGGCCAAAAGCCGGTGATCACGAAGGCCTCGAAATCGATCGCGCAATTCAAGCTGCGCGAAGGCCAGTCGATCGGCTGCACGGTGACGCTGCGCGGCGACCGCATGTTCGAATTCCTGGATCGCCTGGTGAACGTGGCTCTGCCGCGCGTCCGCGACTTCCGCGGCGTCTCCACCAAGAGCTTCGACGGCCGCGGCAATTACACCCTGGGCGTGAAAGACCAGTTGATTTTTCCGGAAATCGATTATGCCAAGGTGGAGAAAACCAAGGGCATGAACATCAATATCACCACGACGGCGCGCACCGATGCCGAAGGCATGGCGCTGCTGAAGGGGATGGGGATGCCGTTCCGGCAATAAGCGAGAAGAAGAGAGAGAACATGGCAACCACCGCCAAGATTGCGAAAGACCTCAAGCTCGAAGGAATCCGCCGGGCTTCCAAACAAGCCAAAGCCCAGGGAAAAGCCGGGACGCCCATTCTGCCGACCCGGCGTCGCAGCCGCTGCTGGCGCTGCGGCCGTCCGCGCGGTTTTCTGCGCAAGTTCGGAGTGTGCCGGCTGTGTTTCCGCCAACTCGCGCTGAACGGGGAGATCCCCGGCGTGACGAAGGCGAGCTGGTAGAAGAAGCTGTCAGCTATCAGCGGTCAGCTCTCAGCTAAACCAGTCGCTGGACTGGCGAAGCGGAAGGAGCTGAAAGCTGAAAGCCGATCGCTGAAAGCTTTTAGGAGTTTTATGACGAGTGATCCCATTGCCGACATGCTGACGCGGGTACGTAACGCGATCCAGGCGCGCCACCCCAAGGTGGATGTCCCGGCCTCCCGGCTGAAAACGGAAATCGCGCGCATTCTCAAAGAAGAAGGCTACATCGCCAACTTCAAAGTGGCCGAGGAAGGCGCTAAGAGGACTATCAAGATCTATCTCAAGTACGGGCCCGGCAACTCGCCGGTGATCTCGCAACTGGAGCGCGTTTCGCGGCCTGGATGCCGCGTGTATGTCGGCCAGACGGACATCCCGCGCGTGCTGGGCGGAATGGGAATCAACATTATGACCACTCCGCGCGGGGTCATGACCGGCCGCGATGCGCACAAGGAACACGTCGGCGGAGAAATTCTCTGCCGCGTCTGGTAACGAGGTTTGAGCCATGTCGAGAATTGGTAAAAAGCCGATCCCGCTGCCGAACGGCGTGAAAGTTCAGATCGGCGATCATTTGGAAGTGACCGGCCCGAAGGGCAAGCTGTCGGTGCCGATCCCCGAAGGCATCAAGGTGGAGCAGGGGAACGGTAAGCTCGAAATCAAACGCGATTCCGACGATCATGCGGCGCTACACGGGCTGACGCGAGCGCTGGCGGCGAATGCCATACAGGGCGTGTCGGCCGGGTTCACCCGCGAACTCGACATCGTCGGCATCGGGTATCGCGCCGACGTCAAGGGTAATATCGCCACCTTCACGCTGGGCTATTCCCACCCCATCGAGTTCCTGCTGCCTCCCGGG
>DATJWJ010000184.1:0-49496 GCA_035501355.1 Bryobacteraceae bacterium
CTGTATCCGTCGCCAAAGAAGCGGACACCTTGCAGCAGGCTTCCCGGAGTGACGCCGCAGGCCACGAACATGATCTCTTTGCCGGGTGCGAGATCCTCGGCCTTGTAGATCTTGTTCGGGTCGGAGATGCCCATTTTTTCCATGCGCTTTTCGAGTTCCTTGCTGTCCACCACGAGGCGGCCGACCATTTCACCGTGCAGGCAGCGCAGCGCGGCGGCGGTGATCACTCCCTCGGGTGCGCCTCCGATGCCCATGACGGCGTGAACGCCCGTGCCGCGCACGGCGGCCGCAATACCGGCCGAAAGGTCGCCATCGCCGATCAGTCGGATGCGCGCGCCGGCTTTGCGAATCTCCTCGATCAGTTTTTCGTGACGCGGCCGGTCCAGCACGATCACAACGAGATCCTTCACCTGCCGGTCCAGGCGGCTGGCAATCGCCTTCAGGTTGTCCCAGACCGGCGCGTCGATATCCAGCGCGCCTTGGGCAGCCGGTCCGGTGATGATCTTCTCCATGTAGCAATCCGGGGCGTGCAGCAGCCCCCCGGCTTCCGAAGCCGCCAGAACCGCGATGGAGTTGGGCGCGCCGGTAGCGCACAGATTGGTGCCTTCCAGCGGGTCCACCGCGATGTCGACGGCGGGATATTTCACCGTATCCGGAGGCGTCGAGCCGACGTGTTCTCCGATGTAGAGCATGGGAGCTTTGTCGCGCTCACCTTCACCGATCACGATGGTGCCGGCGATGGGAACTTCTTCGAAAGCCCGGCGCATGGCCTGCACCGCAGCGTGGTCGGCTCCTTTGGCGTCGCCTTGACCCATGGTTCGCGCCGAGGCGACGGCCGCTTCTTCCACCACGCGCACCAATCCGAGGGCCAGTTGCTCAATGCCGCCTGCCGGCCGCGTTGTCACCCCTCCTGTATGGGTAGCTTGCCCTGCCATAACTACCTCTCTCTTGTTGGTTTTATCTCCCCGAACATAAGACAACCGATCATAGCACGCTAGGGCTCCTTTGCAACAAAAATAAGGCAAAACTACCCGTTTTCAGGTTAAGATCTAGCTTCAAAAAACTGGCGCGGAAATGTTATACTCGTTTTCCCCCCAGATAAGGGAGTGACGAAGGCTATGCTGCGTAGCGGATTGATCAGTCTCGGTCTCATGTTGGTGGTATTCACCGGGTGGCTCTTCAGCGATGACACGAGCCGTCCGGACTTGGGAAGCGTGGTCAAGAACATCGAGCAATCCTTGCAGCAGCTCCAGAACGAAATCAAAGACCTTCAATCCTCCGTCAAGCAGCTTTCGCGCACCGCCAAGGAAGCCAGCAAGAACGAGAAGCGGGCGCGCGCGGATCAGCCCGCGCCCAGCGCGCCGAACGGCTCGAACGCCCCCTCATCCTGGCAACGGGCGCAGGAAGCCTACGACCGCGGCAAGGGTTTCGAGGCGCAGAAACTGTACGGGCAAGCCATCGAGGCTTTTACGAAAGCCATCGAGTTGGACCCGAAGAACGATTCGGCTTATCTGCATCGCGCCTCGTGCCGCTACAATTTGGGGAACTATGCCGACTCGATCTCGGATCTTACCGAATCGTTGAACCTGCAACCGAACAACTCGCAAACCTATTCGCTGCGTGCCACCGCGCTGGCCGATAACGGGCAGGTGGCGGCGGCGCTGGCCGATGCCACCGAGGCGATCAAGCGCAATGGGACCAATGTCGACAATTATCTGTTGCGGGCCAGTCTGCACCAGCGAGCGGGCGAAGTTCAACCGGCTCTGGACGACTACGCGCAGGCGGTTGCGATGGCTCCGCAATCGGAGAAAGCTTACCTCGGGCGAGCAGCCTTGCTGCGCAGCCAGGGACAACTGGCGGCGTCGGTGAAGGATTGTTATCAAGCCATCGAACTGAAGCCCGCCGATCCGGCCGCGTATCTATGCCGGGCGGAATTTTACATCGCCAGCGGAGCCCCGCAGCCGGCCATCGCGGATATCAATCAGGCCCTAATGTACGGCCAGAATCCCGCGCAGGCGTCGGCGATGTTAAGTGCCGCGAAACAAATTCTGGAGGTGAGGGAGGGAGCGGCCCAGCAGGCGACGGCTCCGGCGCCTTCGCCGGTGGTGGAGGCCGTAAGCTCTCCGCGGCCTGTTCCTGCGTCGTCGTCTGAAGCTGCACCTGCGGCGAGCGTTCCGGTAGCGGCCCTGGCACCGGCCGGCATGCCTTCTCCAGGAACTCTTCCGCAATCGCCCGCCCCCAGCCCGGCTCCGCCCAGGGCCGTGATCGCTCAAGTGCCAACCAAGGCTCACATTGCGCCTGCGGCGTCTGCGGCCGCTGTTCCTCCGCCGGGTGTTCCTCCGCCACACGCCCCGTTGAACGCTCAGGCTGCGCCCACTCGCGTCGTGGCGCAGGCGTCCCGCAGCGCGGCGCCGTCCAATACCGCCAGTGCCAATTCGCTGTATCGCCAAGGCCGCCAGTACGCCGAGCAGGAACGCTTCGCTGACGCAGTGCCCCTGTTCGATCAGGCCATCCAAGCGAATCCGAAGTTCACCCAGGCCTATAATGCGCGCTGTTACGCCTACCTGCGGCTGAAGCAGTACGACCAGGCCGTCGCGGATTGCTCGGAAGCCATCAAGCTGGATCCTTCCTACGCCAACGCCTATCAGAACCGCGGCGTCGCGCTGCATTATAAAGGCGACCGGGCGGGCGGCAACGAAGATCTCAAGCGTGCGGCTGCCTTGCAACCGGTAGCTGAACTACAGGGCATCAAGACCACCGCCAGCAAGCCGTAGATCTCACCCTCTCCAGCCCGGCAGCCTTTCCTCGGACATGTTATAGTCTGTCCGTCTAGCTGTTCATCCGAGGCTGGAGGTTGCAAAAAAATGGCGAAGGATAAGTCCCATCGCGGGCCAGGTTTGCTGGACCGGCGGTCGCTGTTGCGCGGCGGTTTATTCACGGCCGGAGTCGCTGGAGCCGGCCTCGCGCGGGCGGACGAAAGCATCGGGGTCAATGCGCCCCAGTGGATGAAGACGCCGGGTCGTTCTTTTTCCACGTACGGCGTGCCGTCGAAATGGGAGGAAAAGGTGGAGCGCAGCTTCACTGTGGCTCCCGGACGCGCGGGCACAGGCGCCTCGCGCACACCGCTGCATCTGCTGGAAGGAACCATCACGCCTAGCGGACTACATTTCGAGCGGCATCACAACGGCGTTCCGGACATCGATCCCAGCAAGCACGAGTTGATGATTCACGGTTTGGTGAAGCGGCCGCTAGCTTTCTCGGTGGAAGCGCTCAAACGCTATCCGATGGAATCGCACATCCATTTCCTGGAATGTTCGGGCAACGGCGGCGCTTACAATCAGCCCCAGCCGCCGCAACAGACGGTGGGCGGCACCAATGGTCTCCTTTCTTGCTCGGAATGGACCGGCGTGCGGCTGCGAACCTTGCTGGATGAAGCGCAACCCGCAAGCGACGCCCGGTGGGTGGTGGCCGAAGGCGCCGACGCGTCCGCCATGACGCGCAGCGTGCCGATTGAAAAGTGTTTGCAGGATGCGATGATCGCGCTGTATCAGAATGGCGAGGCCATTCGTCCCGAGCAAGGCTACCCGATGCGCCTGCTGCTGCCCGGTTTTGAAGGCAACATGAGCGTGAAATGGTTGCGCCGGCTGAAACTGGTGGAAGAACCGGTGAACGCGCGCGACGAGACTTCGCACTACACCGAGCTGATGCCCGATGGCAAGGCGCGGCAGTATATGTTCCTGCAAGCTGTGAAGTCGATCATTCTGAAACCATCGTTCGGAATGAATATGCAGGGCCCGGGGCTGTACGAGGTGTCGGGCCTGGCGTGGTCCGGCGCCGGGCGCGTGGCGAAGGTGGAAGTTTCCTCCGACGGCGGGCATAGCTGGCGGATCGCGCCGCTGGTGGAGCCCGTGTTGCCCAAGGCGCTTACCAGGTTCCGCGTTCCGTGGGAATGGGACGGCCGTCCGGCTGTTTTAATGAGCCGCGCTACGGATGAGACCGGCGACGTGCAGCCGACGCGCGCCCAGTGGATGTCGCAATTCGCGCCGGGCCAGTTCTACCATTTCAACGGCATTGCCTGCTGGAGCGTCGCCTCCGATGGGACGGTGAAAAATGTCTACGTTTAGATCCGCTTTCTTCGGCGCGATGGTGTTTTGCATGAGCGCGGCGGTTTTTGCGCAAGGGCCCAATCTCGGCCGGCCTCTGACTCCGGAAGAAATAGAAAAAATCGACATCACGATTGCACCCGACGGCTCGGGACTGCCGGAGGGAAGCGGCTCGGTGTCCGTAGGCGCCGCGGTCTACAAACAAAAGTGCCAGGGTTGTCACGGCGCGGATGGCGCCGGAAAGCCGATGGAGCAATTGACCGGAGGCATCGGCACGCTCGCATCCGGCAAGGCCGTCAAAACGCCGCTGAGCTACTGGCCCAACGCGACCACGTTGTTCGACTACATCCGGCGCGCGATGCCGTTCAATTCGCCGCAATCGTTGAGCAATGACGAAGTCTACGCGCTTACCGCATACCTGCTTTCCATCGACGGCTTAGTCGAGAAAGACGCGGTATTGGACGCCAAGTCTCTGGCCAAAGTTAAAATGCCGAACCGGGACGGGTTCGTGCGTTGGTGGCCGCGACTGCACTGAGGTTTTCCATGAGCATCGATCCGAAGCGAACCGTTGCCGAACTCAAAGAGCTCCGCGCGCTGACCGCCGATGACAATGGCGCGCAGCGAGTAGCCTGGACCGACACCTGGCTGAAGGCGCGGGAGTGGTTCAAGTCCAAGTTGAAAGGGCTGCCTGTTGAGCAGCATTTCGACGCGGCCGGCAATGGCTGGGTCACGCTGCCCGGCGCATCGGAAAAGGCGCTGCTGCTGGGCGGCCATTTGGACTCGGTACCGAACGGCGGGTGGCTGGACGGCGCGCTGGACGAAATGGCGGGGCTGGAAGTGTTGCGGCGTTTCGCGAGCGAGTTTAACGGCAAACCCCCGGTGACGATTCGTCTGGTGGATTGGGCCGATGAAGAAGGCGCGCGCTTTGGCCGCAGCTTGCTCGGATCGTCGGCGTTCGCCGGCACGCATTCGATCGGTGCCGACCGCAAGCGCACCGACAAGGACGGAATCCGCATGGACGAGGCGCTTCGCCGCTGCGGCGTGGAAATGGACCGTTTCCCCGAAGCCGAGCGCGAGCAGAAGAACGCGGCGGCATATCTGGAGTTGCACATCGAGCAGGGGCCGGTGCTCGAAAGCATGCAGCTGCCGCTCGGTGTCGTGCTGGGCACGAAAGGTGTGGAGCGCCACGCCATCACCTTCCACGGCCAGGAGGCGCATTCCGGCTCGACTCCCATGAAGGTGCGCCGCGACGCGCTGGCCGCGGCCGCCAAGCTGGCGCTTGAAATCCGTTCGATCGCCGGCAAACATCCCGACGCGGTGTGCACCATCGGCAGCGTCAAGACCTTCCCCGGCATCGTCACGGCCGTGGTGGGCCGCTGCGAAGCGACACTCGATCAGCGCGACCTGGATGCGGGCGTGCTCGCTCAGATGTATCGCGAAGCCAAGGAAGCGAGCGAACGGTTCGCCCGCGAGGAGAAATGCACCGTGGAATGGTCGCGGATTTGGAACATCCAGCCCATCGCGTTTCATCCCGCTTTGATCGAACGCTGCGAACAGGCCATCCGCGAAACGGCGGGTGCGGTGCATAAGCTGCCGTCCGGTCCGCTGCACGACGCCGCCGAGGTTTCGCGTGCCGGAATCCCGACCGTTATGATGTTCGTGCAATCGCTGGGCGGAATCAGCCACAACAAGATCGAGGACACCAAGGAAGAGCACCTGGAAATGTCGGTGCTCGCGCTCGACCGCCTCGCAACCAAAACCGTGGAATGGATTCAAGCCGGAAAGGCAGGTGCATGATGGTGCAGCTTGCCCTCATCGGCGCTGGGAGGCGTCTCGGTACGCGGAATCGGCCGCGTCGGATTGAAAAATTATGCTGAGCGAGAAACTGGATCCCACTGTTCGCATGTTGCTCCAGGCCGCCGAGGCCCAAGGCGGGCCTTCCATAGAGAGGCTTTCGCCGCTCGAAGCTCGCACGTTTGCAAAGGATCTCATGCTGCCGCTCGCTGGAAAGCCGGAAACGGTCCGCTCCATCGAAGATCTGCGGATTCCTGGGCCGGCTGGAGAGATTACGATTCGCGTTTACACGCCCGATGCGCCCTCGCCCGGACCGGGTATGGTGTTCTTCCACGGAGGCGGCTGGGTCATTTGCGACCTGGACATTTATGACGTGCAGTGCACGGCCATCGCGCGCCGAGCCGGTGCAGTGGTCGTGTCGGTGGACTATCGCCTTGCTCCGGAACACCGCTTTCCAGCGGCGGTTGAGGACTGTTACGCCGCGACCGTGTGGGTGGCCGCGAATGCCGAGCGGCTCGGAATCGACCGGGATCGTCTTTCAATCGGCGGCGACAGCGCCGGCGGCAATCTCGCGGCCGTGGTGGCGCTCAAAAGCCGCAACGACCAAGGTCCGGCCATCGCACTGCAGGCCATGGTCTATCCGGTGACCGATCTTTCATCCTTCGAGACAGGTTCGTATCAAGAGTTCGCAACCGGATATCAGCTCACCAAGGCCGGGATGGAGTGGTTTCGCGGTCTATATCTGGGGCGTTTGGAAGACGCGCGCGATCCCTACGCTTCGCCGCTGCTGGCGCGCGATCTGCGGGGATTGCCGCCCGCGCTGGTGATCACGGCCGAGTGCGATCCTTTACGCGACGAAGGCGAGGCCTACGCTAAACGCCTCCGCGACGCGGACGTGCCGGTAACGTCCACGCGCTATGCCGGGATGATTCACCCCTTCTTTGCTTTCGCCGGAGTGCTTCCTCAGGCGCTGGAAGCGTGCCAGCAGATCGCCGATGCGGTGCGAACGGCGGGCCGGCAATCGGTAGCCGGCACGGTTTAACGGGCCGCGATTATCAACTCGCCTTGGGGAGCTGCAGCAGATACTTGCAGATCGCGTCCATGTCCTCGGCGCTGAACTTGTAGGGCGGCATGATGGTGCCCTTGGAAGTGCCTTGCGGATCGCGGAAGTGCTGCTCCAGCCAGTTGCGGTCGTGCCGCTCGCTCACTCCATCCAGCGCCGGGCCCAGCTTCTGGCCGACACCGGCGATCTGATGGCAGGAGTTGCAATGGTTGTTCTGATAAACCAGGGCGCCTTGCACGACATAATCGGGCGCGGCCATGATGGAGCTTTCGTTATCCGGAGTGAGCTTCAGAACGAAGGCCGAGAGCGCAGTCAATTCGGCATCCTTGAGCTGCACCGGGGGCATCGAGCTGCCGGGAACAACCTTGGACGGATTCTGGAAATGGGGCACTAGCCATCCCGCATTGCGATGATCGGCCGGCAATTTCGTCAGGTCCGGACCGATGCCCTTGTTGCCGCCGCCGGGATGGCAGGCCTTGCAGTTTTCCTTGCGGAATAGCGCCAGGCCCTCCAGTTCTTCGGGCGAAAGATGCTGCCAGGCTTGGATGGAGGTTTCGCTTTCGGTCGTTGCGATCAGACCGTTTTCCTCGGGATTGGGAGGCGTGGTCATCACGGCGGCGGTGGTCAGACCGGTCCAGGCCAGAGTGCCCAAAATGACGACGCCGAAAGCCAAGGTCCGCTTGCCGAGCCGCACCATGGGGCCGCGATCGATGAACGGAACCAGGAACAGCACCAGCACCGCGACTCCCGGCAGAACCACCGCGCCCAACACTTCGAGCGGCCCTTTGAAAAACTTGATGGTCTGGAACAGGAATAGAAAATACCATTCGGGCCGGGGAATGAAGGCGGTGTCGGTCGGATCGGCCAACCGGCCCAGCGGCGCCTCCGCCACCACAGCCAGCGTGAACAGAATGATAAACGCCAAGGCCACGCCGACGGTGTCCTTGAAGACCTGCTCGGGGAAGAATTTCCTGCGCGGCGCTGTGTCGCCGACCGCCGGCGCGACGCCGTGTTTCCGGACCAGGTAGATATGAATCCCGATCAGGATGATCACCAGCGGCGGCAAAAGAATGGTGTGCAGCGCGTAGAACCGCGAGAACGTGACACGGCTCACCCCCATCTCGCTCCCAAGCAGACGCGTTAAATAAGGACCCATCACTGGCGCCGATGCGGTGATTTGCGTTGTCACCACCGTGCCCCAGTAAGCGCGGTTGTCCCAGGGCAGCAGATAGCCGGTGAGTCCGAACACCAGCGTGATCAGCAGCAGAACACAGCCGACCATCCAGGTAGCCTCGCGCGGTTTCTTGTATGCGCCGTACAGGAACACCTGGACCATGTGCAGAACCACGATGATCAACATCATGCTGGCGCCCCAATGGTGCAGGCCGCGGATGAGCCGGCCGCCGGTCAGCTCCGTCATGATGTAGCGCACGCTGTTGTAGGAATCGCCCGGCGTCGGCGCGAAGTTGAACGCCAGCAGTCCGCCGGTGAACACCTGGATGATGAAGAAAAACACCGCGGCGCTGCCGATAATCTGGTGCCAGCCGCTGGAGGCTGGAATATCTTCGTACAGGAAATTCCGGATGGCCGTTTCGATGCCAGTGCGATGCTCTAGCCAATCGATGATTTTACGCATGCGCCTCCGGAGGTCCGATTTCGAGCACGCCAGAATCAGTCTTTACCGCGTAGCGATCCAGAGGTCGCGGCGCTGGTCCACCCAGCACCTTGCCGTCAATCGAGAAGTAAGAAGTATGGCAGGGGCAAATGAAGGTGTGGGTAGCGTCGTCCCAGTGATAGGCGCAGCCGAGGTGCGTGCAGTTCGGCATGAAAGCGACCACGTCATTATTGGGTTGCTTGACTACCCAGGCCGTGGTTTTTTCGGTGATGAGCTGCCAGCCGTCGGCGCGCGTGCGTTGAAATGAAATTTCGGTTGGCTTACCGGCGGGCAGGCTGGCGAGATCGGCCGTCTTCACCCATTGGCTGGCTTTGCGCGCTTTGGGCGGGAAAAGCAGATAGATGGCGGCCGGGATGGCGAGCGCGACGCCGATGAGGCCCATCGCGCCATTGATAAAGAGAAGGTAGAAGTTCCGGCGCGTGGGCGATAGCTCCACGGCGGGTTCGTGGGAGTGTGTTTCTTCCATTTTTGTATAGTTCTTCAATGTACTTGAAGACGGGCGAGACGGTCAAGAAGGGTGTGGCGCGCAAAATCGGCCCTGGGGCGTTTAGAGCAGTTTGACCGTGAGATTCGGGATCATCCGAAAGTGGCGCGGATTCCCGGTGACAATCGCATATCCGAGATGCAACGCGGTTGCTCCGATCAGCAGGTCTTGGAATGGAATTTTGGTGCCTTGCTTTTGCTGCTCTGCGTCGACCTGGCCAGCCAAGAGTGCGATTTGCTGCGTAAATGGGTAGACCGGCACGTCGGCCAGTAATTCCTCGATGAATAGCTCGCGACGATTACGGAGGGTCATCGCATTGGCACGGTGAATGCCGTGTGCGAGTTCGACCAAAGCGATGGCGGAAAGAGCGGTTTCTTGGTTCCCAGTCAAGTTGATGACTTGCTTAAGCAATTGCGCAACGGTCTCGCTTCTTCTCTCGGCTTGTATCAAAACGCTGGAATCTAGAATCAACCCCATTGCGAAGCGTCCAACGGCTCGCGATGGCTTTGAATAATATCTTCCAAGTCTTTGCCAAACTCATCGTCCAGAGTCACGGAGGTCCCGTGCGACTCTGCCAGAGCTATGCATTCCGATAGAAGCCTTCCCGGGCGCGGCGGAGGCTGTATGAGGGCCACCGGAGCGTGGTCTCTCTCGACGATTACTTCTGTGCCTTGTCGAACCTTTTCAAGAACGGAATGCAAATCGCGAGCCAGCTCGGCTTCGGTGATATGGACTTGGGCCATATCTACGATGATACGACGCTATCGAGCCGCCGCTGCAATGTCTAGAGAGCCTCTAAGCGCTGCGCAGACAGCACTCGTGCCAAGTCCCTGGAACGTTTTCCAAGGTGTAAAGAGGATCGCCTCCGTGATAGAAGCCGACGTTTAGAACTTTCGTCGCTCTGTCAGCGTAGGCTAGCTGTTCGGGTTCAAGGCTGTGGTAATACTTCCATTGAGAGGCGAATTGTCCGAGGAAAGCTCGCTCCGCGATACGCACGGTCGAGCCCTCCTGAAACGCTTCCTTATAAGGAACCGGACCGCCCATTCCCTCGTTTACAGCGCCCCTTCTCCCCGATCATCATTGCGAATCCGGATGGCTTCCGCTACGTCATAAACAAACACCTTGCCGTCTCCGATCTTGCCGGTGCGGGCGCTGTTCACCACCGTGCGGACCACTTCTTCGGCGCGCTGGTCTGAGATCACCATTTCCACTTTGACCTTGGGCAGCAGATCCACTTGGTATTCCATACCGCGGTAGACTTCCTTGTGGCCTTTCTGGCGCCCGTGCCCGCGCACTTCCGTAATGGTCATGCCGTCCACTCCGATGGCCTTCAGAGCTTCCTTCACGTCTTCGAGTTTGTGGGGTTGAATGATGGCTTCGATTTTCTTCATGACTGGAGCCCTAGGCTACGCTTCGAAATTATATCCTTCTTCGCCATGCATGCTGACGTCCAGACCCTCGAGTTCCTGATCGGGCGCCACGCGCACGCCCAGGATAGCGTCGCAGATCTTGAGAATGACGTACGTTCCCACGATGGCCATGCCCCAGGAAATCAGCACCGCGATCAACTGATTCAGCACCTGTCCTGGATTGCCATCCACCAGGCCGAGCCCCAGCACTTTGCCGCTGGCGTCCTTCAATCCGTCGTTGACGGCGCTGGTGGCAAACACGCCGGTGAGTATCGCACCCAGCGTTCCGCCCGCGCCGTGGACGCCGAACGCATCCAGGGTGTCGTCATAGCCGAACTTGGCTTTGACCGCGGTCACCATCAAGAAGCAAACCAAGCCTGCCAGGAATCCGATCAACAGCGCGGGAAACGGCTTGACGAACCCGGAAGCGGGTGTGATCGCCACCAGCCCAGCCACAGCGCCGGAGATCGCCCCCAGCACGGTAGGCTTGCCGTTGTGCATCCACTCGGCCAGCATCCAGCCCAGCACGGCGGCCGCAGTCGCGAAATGGGTGGCAACGAATGCGCTGGTGGCTAGCGCGGAGGCGGCCACCGCGCTGCCGGCGTTAAATCCAAACCAGCCCACCCACAGCAGGCACGCCCCGATCACGCTGATTACTACGTTGTGCGGCTTCATGGGCTCCAGCTGATAGCCCTTGCGTTTGCCCAGATAAAGCGCGCATACCAGCGCCGAGACGCCCGAGCTGATGTGGACCACCGTGCCACCGGCGAAGTCGAGAGCCGGGATCTTGCCGCCCAGAAACGCGCTCAAGAAGCCGCCTTTTCCCCACACCATGTGCGCCAGGGGGAAGTACACAATGAAGGCCCACAACACCGTGAACAAGAGCATGGCGCTGAACTTCATGCGCTCGGCGAATGCGCCTGAGATCAGCGCCGGAGTGATGATGGCAAACATGAGCTGATAGATCATGTTGGTCTGGTGCGGGACGGTGGCGCCGTAGTCGGCATTGGGCGCGCTGCCTACCCCGTTCAGGAACATATATCGGAGGTCACCCAGGAAAGGCGACCCTTCCGCGAACGCCAGGCTGTAGCCGATGATTGCCCACAAGACCGTTATGACGGCCATCAGGATGAAGCTGTGCATCATGGTGCTGAGCACGTTCTTGCGCCGGACCAATCCTCCGTAAAACAAGGCCAGGCCGGGGCCGGTCATCATCAGCACCAGCGCGGCGCTGGTGAGCATCCAGGCATTGTCGCCGGCACTCTGTGCGGATTTGACGGCCGCTTCCAGGTTGCTGATGCGCGTCTCCATGCTGGCGGGCGCCGATTGGGCCAGGGCCAGCAGCGGCAGGAAAAAAAGCAGACTACAGCGCGATAGCATAGTCGATTATCATACCGCGCCGGCTGGTGCCGCTTAGATAAAAAAATCAAATGTGGTGAATTCGCGATTTCTATTTGGGCGCTGTTTGACGGCTGGGACTTTCTGATTTATATCGTGCTACGATATAAATGCGCATGGATCTATCGCTGGCCGAATACCGCGCCTTGGCGCAGTTCCGCTATCAGATACGTCGCTATCTGCATTTCAGCGAGGAACAAGCCCGGAGCTACGGTCTGGAGCCGCAGCAGCATCAGCTACTGCTGGCCATCAAAGGTCTGCCGGAAGGCATCCAGCCCACGATTGGCGAACTGGCGGATCGCTTACAGCTCAAACATCACAGCATGGTGGAATTGGTGGATCGCCTGGAAAAGCACGGCTATGTGACGCGGGCCAGCGGAACGGACGACCGGCGGCAAGTAATCGTGCATCTCACTCGGGCGGGGGCACGCGTTCTCCGCCAGCTATCGCTGGCGCATCGCAGCGAGCTCGATACAGCCGGTCCGGCCCTTTCAACCGCTCTGCGGTCTCTTCGGAAAGCGCGCGCCATCGCTTCCGAGGCGGCCGGGAGCGCCGCATGAAGCATCCTCGCGCTCACGCTCTAGGCGACTTCACCACGGACTGGCGGCTGGTCCCGATTTCAGCGCTGGCCATCGTCATCGGACTGCTCAGCACCGGCGTCGCCTGGGCACTGCTGCGCCTGATCGGCCTGTTCACGAACCTTTTCTATTACCAGCGCTGGGATTTCCGGCTGGTTTCGCCGGCCGGCACGCCGCTGGGCGCCTGGGCGATTCTGGTGCCCGTCGGCGGCGCGCTGATTATCGGTTTAATGGCGCGCTACGGCTCGGAAAGAATCCGCGGCCACGGGATTCCGGAAGCGATCGAATCGATCCTGATCAATGGCAGCCGGGTTCAGCCGCGCTTGGCTATCCTCAAACCACTCTCGTCAGCAATCTCTATCGGAAGCGGCGGACCCTTCGGCGCCGAAGGCCCCATCATCATGACTGGTGGCGCGTTCGGCTCCATGATCGCGCAATTTTTCCATTTGACCAGTGCCGAGCGCAAAACGCTATTGGTGGCGGGTGCGGCTGCGGGCATGTCGGCGACGTTCGCGTCTCCTATCGCCGCGGTGCTGCTGGCGGTGGAGCTGTTGTTGTTTGAATGGAAGCCGCGTAGCCTGGTGCCGGTCGCGCTGGCCAGTGCTGCCGCGGGAGCGGCGCGACGATACATTCTCGGCCTCGGCCCGCTCTTTCCGGTACCTCCGCATCCGGTATTCATCGGCCCTGAAGGATTGCTTGGCTGCGCCATCTGCGGCCTGCTGGCAGGCGTGCTCTCCATGCTGCTCACCGGCGCCGTTTACGCGTCAGAAGACGCGTTTGCCAAGCTTCCCGTCCATTGGATGTGGTGGCCCGCAATCGGAGGACTGGTGGTTGGTCTGGGAGGGTTCATCTTCCCGCAAGCACTGGGTGTCGGCTACGACACCATCGGCGCACTGCTCCAGGGTCACGTTGCAATGGGCGCCATCGCCGGCATCCTGTTGGTCAAATCGGTGATCTGGGCCGTATCGCTAGGATCGGGCACCTCGGGCGGCGTGCTGGCCCCGCTGCTCATGATGGGCGGCGCGCTGGGCGGAATCGAAGCCATGTTCCTCCCCGATGAAGGCCTGGGTTTCTGGCCGCTGGTCAGCATGGGAGCCATTCTGGGAGGCACCATGCGGTCGCCGCTAACCGGAATCATTTTCGCGCTTGAGCTCACGCATGACGTCAACATGCTGATGCCGCTGCTGGCCGCCAGCGTGATCGCGCATGCCTTCACGGTGCTGGTTCTCAAGCGTTCCATCCTCACCGAAAAAGTAGCGCGGCGCGGATTCCATTTGAGCCGCGAATACGCCGTGGACCCGCTGGAGATCCTCTTCGTGCGCGACGCCATGCGCACCAACCTGGTGGCGTTCAAATCCGACAGCACGCTCGATGAAGTGAGAGCCACGCTGAACGGCCATCACGGCCAGCGCGGTCAATTCCTTTATCCGGTGATCGACGAGAACAACCAACTGCACGGTGTCGTTACCAGGAGGCATCTACAGCGGCTTCTGGAAGATTCAGATCCGCCCGGCCGGACGCTGGCGGACCTGGCGACCGATCCGGTGCTGGCTTATCCCGATGAGCCCCTGCGCGTGGTGGTGTATCGCATGGCTGAGCTGGGGCTGACGCGTTTTCCGGTGGTGGAGCGCGGCGACCAGCGCAAATTGCTAGGCATTATCGGACTGCGCGACCTGCTGGCGGCGCGTACGCGAAATCTCGAGGAAGAGCGCACCCGGGAGCGCGTGTTGCGGGTGCGCTTGCCCGTGCTCAGGCGCGACCGCAAGACCGCCTAGCGCGGACTACACTAGCATCAGCATGGATGCTCACGCGCTGTCGTATCTTTCGCCGAAGGCCGCCGTCCGAGACAGCCCGATTCACGGCCGCGGCCTCTTCGCCACCGGAGAATTTCGTCCGGGCGAGATCGTGTGCGTCAAGGGCGGGCACATCTTCACTCGCGCGACGCTCCAGCAGGTGGCGCCGGTCCTGGGGCCAGCCGAAATACAAATCGCGGCCGATCTGTTTATCGGGCCCCTTGAGGGCCAAGAGCGAGAAGGTTGCATGATCTTCAGCAATCACTCCTGCGAGCCGAACATCGGCGTCCAGGGACAGATTGTGTTTGTGGCCCTACGCGAAATCGCGGCAGGCGAGGAGCTCACGCACGATTGGGCCACTACCGATGACGACGACTACACGCTGGAATGCCGCTGCGGCGCGCAGCAGTGCCGCGGAATCATCACCGGCAAGGACTGGCAGCGGGAAGATTTGCAGCGAAAATATCGCGGCTTGTTCTCGTGGTATTTGCAGCGCAAGATCGAGGCCGGCGAATCGTGATCAGCGCAGGTAGCGGCTGTGTTCCTTTAAAATGCAGCGATCCACGACGACGAATAGTCCGGCGTCCCGGGCCTTTTGCGCGGCCTCTTCGTCCTCGACGCCTTCCTGCATCCAGACCGCCTTGGCGCCCAACCGAATGGCCGATTCCACGATGGGCCCGACGAATTCCGAGCGGCGGAAAATATCGACGATGTCGATGCGTTCGGGGATGTCTTCCAGGCGCGCGTACGATTTTTCTCCCAGCACTTCCGATTCATGCGGGTTCACCGGAATGATGCGGTAGCCTTCGCGCTGCATGTATTCGGCGACGCCGTAGGAAGGCCGGAATTTCTTGCTGGACAGCCCTACGACCGCAATGACGTGGCTGGAGCGGAGCAACTCGGAGATGGTCATGCGCGCTCCTCTATCTTCAGAATTTTTCGAAAGCGTGCCAACTCGGCGGGAGCCAGATGGCGGAATTCGCCGGTTTTCAGCGGGCCTAGTTCCAGGAAGCCCACCTTCACCCGCCGCAGCTTTTCCACCAGGAGTCCGAAATGTTTGAACATGAGACGGATCTGGTTTTGACGCCCTTCGATCAGGCGCACTTCGTACCACGGGTTGTCCGCTTTGCGGATCAGCTTTAGCGCGGCGGGCGCGGTGCGCTTGCCTTCCAGCGGCACTCCTGCGCGGAATTTGTCCTCTTGTTGGGCGGTAAGCAGGCGGTTGGTCTTCACTAAATATATCTTGGGCACATGAGTCGCGGGAGCCATGATGCGCTTAGCGAATTCGCCGTCGTTGGTCAGCAGCAGCAATCCTTCGCTCGCGTAATCCAAACGGCCTACCGGATAGACGCGCGCCTTGACGCCCCGTAACAGGTCGATCACCGTGGGCCGGCCTTGTGGATCGGTAACGGTGGAGACGAAGTTTTTCGGCTTGTTGAGTACCAGGTAGACCGGTTTTTCGCGAGCGCGGATGTGTTTGCCGTCCACTTTGATGTGGTCGCGCTCGGGGTCGGCTTTGGTCCCGAGTTCGGTAATGACGGCGCCGTTAACGGTGACCCGGCCTTCCAAAATCAGTTGCTCGGCTCTGCGGCGGCTCGCGACGCCGGCGTGCGCCAGCAACTTTTGTAGCCTCTCTTCAGTAGATCTCGCGCACAACGCAGCGGGCCGCGAGTGTTTTTTCACCGTAGCGAGCGTGTCCCGCGCTGTGCGCTCCTCAGGCATTTATTCCGCGGTTTCGGGCAGCGCGTCGGCGGCGACGGATTCACTTTCGGCGGTCTGCGCTTCGGACGCAGCGGGCTGGGCCGGCGCGTCGGGCTGCTCGGAGTCGGTGAGCGACAAGCGGCCCAGCTCTTCAAATTCCTTCAGCGTCGGCAGCTCGCTCAAGTCCTTCAAGCCGAACTGCACCAGAAATTCCTTGGTGGTTTTGTAGAGGATGGGCTTGCCGAGCACCTGTTTGCGTCCGGAAGTTGCGATCAGCTTGCGGTCCAGCAGAGTTTTCAGCACGCCGGCACCCTGGACGCCGCGCACCTCCATGATTTCGGGCGCGGTGATGGGTTGCTTGTAAGCGATGAGCGCCAGCGTTTCAAGCGCGGGCAGCGACAGCTTCAACGCCGGCTTCAGATTCTTTACGAAAGCTCGGACCGCTTCGTGATGCTCCGGCTTAGTGGACATTTTGTAGCCGCCGGCGACCTCGCGGATGGTGAGACCGCGGTCGGGCCGGTTGTAGTCGGCGGTCAATTCGGCCAGCACCTCGCCAACGCGCGCGGCGGGCTGTTGAAGCGCGGTGGCGATCTGATCGGCTGAAAGCGGCTCGTCGGTGATGTAGATGACCGCCTCGACGATGGCCTTGAGTTGCGCCGTATCGAGCTCTACGACGGGCGCGGGAGCGCTCCTATCGGCCGGCAGATCAAGCTGCTGGACTTGCTCCGTCGAGTCCGGAGTTTGAACTTCGCTGGGTTTCATTGCAATTCTAGATATATTCCTGTTCCGCGGCGGCGAGGGATTGATCGAGCGTCTCGTCGAAGGCGCGATGTTTCTTCAATCCAATGTCGCCGAAAGCGTCGCGCTGGGTCAACACCAGCGATTGGCGGCGCACCAGTTCGAGCACCGCCAGGAACAGGCAGATCATGGCGCGGCGGCTTCTCTGGCGCTCGAACAGCTCCGCGGCCGACAGCGATTCGCCGGTGCGGAGATCGCGGAACACATTTTCGAGGTAGCGGACCATGTCCGGCACGCTGACGTCGTCCTTGCCGACTTCGTAAATCGGGCGGTTCTTGGCGCGTTCCAGAACGGCCTGGAAGGTTTTGACGAGATCGAAGATGGTGACGTCCAGGCCCGGATCTTCGTCTTCAGAAAGAAATGCGCCGATCTGCGGATTCGACCACGCGACTTCTTCCACCATGCGCTTCTGCTGGAGCATTTCGGCGGCGTTCTTGAAGCGCTCATGTTCGAGCAACCGGTCCACCAGTTCCTTGCGCGGATCCTCTTCGCCGGTGATCTTGTCGAGCTCCGGATCGCGCGGCAGCAGCATGCGCGACTTGATATGGATCAGCGTGGCAGCCATGTAGACGAACTCGGAGCTAAGCTCGATGTCGAGTTCGGCGGCGTGCTGCATGTACTCCAGATATTGCTGCGTGATGGAGGCGATGGGGATGTCGTAGATATTGATTTCCTGCTTGCGTATGAGGTCCAGCAGCAGATCGAGCGGGCCATCGTATTGCGACAGGTGAAAATTAAGCGGGGTTGACACTTCTCCTAGGATACCGTGCCTGCCCGATCTGGTAGGCGTCCAGCTACCCGTTTTGCCGGTGTGCGCCAGGCATGCGTCGCGGCATGCTGTGAGTAGGAGAAACATCTTGAGCAATCCATTGGTTTCGTTTTCCGATCAACTGGCGGCAACGGTAGCGCGAGCGGGGCAGTCGGTGGTGGCGGTGCATGGCCGGTCACGCTTCGATTCGAGCGGCCTGCACTGGAGTCCGGGTATTATCGTCACCGCGGATCACGCGCTTCGCCGCGATGAGGACATTCGCATCACCGCGCCGGACGGCTCGCGGTTGAACGCCGAGTTGGTGGGGCGCGATCCGGGCACGGATCTGGCGGTGCTGCGTGCCGAGGGGCTGACCGCTTCAGTGGCGGATGAAGCCGGGAAAACTCCCGCGCCCGGCAGCGTCATCCTGGCCGTGGGCCGGTTCAAGGACAGTGCCAGCGCCGCGTTCGGAGTGCTCAGCAGCATTTCGGGACCTTCTCAGACCTGGCGCGGCGGACGACTGGATCAAGTGCTGCGCGTCGATGTCGCCCTGCATCCGGCCGCTTCGGGCGGAGCTATCGTGGATGCCGAGGGTGAGCTAGTCGGGATCGCGACTCCGGTGCTCTCGCGCGTGGCTGTGTTTGCGATTCCGCCGGCTACCGTCCAGCGCGTGGTCGACACCCTGCTGGCCCATGGGCGCATCCCTCGCGGGTATTTGGGCGTCGGTTTACAACCAGTGGCCATTCCGGAGCATCTCAAAAGTACGTTGAAATTGCCGGGAGCGAGGGGGCTGATCGTGATCAGCGTCGATCCCGACGCGCCGGCTGGACAAGCTGGAATCACACTCGGCGACGTTCTGATTGAACTGAGCGGCACGACGATTCAACGCCCGGAAGACGTCCAGCAGGTGCTGGATTCCGGCTCGGTCGGCAAGCAGGTGAGCGCTCGCCTGCTGCGCGGCGGGAAGCTGGTGGATGTGGAAGTCACGGTCGGCGAGCGGCCGCGGAAGGGTTGAACATGCTGCCGCAAGGGTTCGGCGAAATGGCCGAGAAGCTGCGGCGCTCCACCGTGCGGGTTCTCAGTGGAAAGCGCGGCGCGGAGGGTTCGGGGTCGGGCGTCATCTGGACGGCCGAGGGCACAGTGATTACCAATGCGCACGTGGCGCTGGGCGATGCCGCGCGCGTGGAGCTGTGGGATGGCCGCACCATCGAGACGCGCGTAGCGGCGCGCGACACCCGCGCCGATCTGGCCATGTTGAAACTGGAAGTCCCCGGTCTGGCTGCAGCGGCCAAGCGGGATTCGACGTCGCTGCGGCCCGGTGAGTTAGTGGTCGCGGTCGGCAATCCTTTAGGATTTGTTGGCGCGCTCACCACCGGCGTCGTGCACGCGGCGGGATCCGTGCGCGGGCTGGGCCGCCGGCGATGGGTGCAAGCTGCGATCCGGCTGGCGCCCGGCAATTCCGGCGGGCCGCTGGCGGATGCCGAAGGGCGCGTGGTGGGGATCAATACCATGGTGGTCGCGGGTGGAGTTGCGCTGGCCATTCCGAGCGACGACGTTGCCGATTTCCTCAAGCGCGGTAGCAGTCCCGCGCTGGGCGTCGTTGTGCGGCCCGTCGATATCGGCCTGCTGGTGCTGGAGGTGGTTCCAAAAAGCCCCGCGGAAAACGCCTCGTTGCTGATTGGAGATTTGCTGGTGGCGGCCAACGGGACAAGAATCGAATCGATGGACGATCTGGCCGATGCGATCGATCGCGCCGCTGGAGCATTACTCAAGATTGGATTCTTGCGCGGCGACCGGCGTCGCGAGCGCGAGGTTTCCGTGCGCCTGGCGGCCTCTCGCGCGGAGGCGGCTTGATCCGCGTCCATATCGAAGCGGCGTCCGCGGTGACGCGCGCGGGGCTGGAGGCGATCCTGCGCTCAGACTCAGGTCTGGAGGTCGTGGATGCAGCTTCCGACGCGGACGTTCTGGTGCGGGAGCAGGTGCCGGAACTGGTGGACGGCGCGCCGGCGATTCCGGTGGTGGTTTTGGCCGAGGAAACGCCATCGCTGGAGGCGTTGCGCTCGGGCGCTCGCGCAGTGCTGCCGGAAGATGCTCCTCCACGGCAAATCATCGCGGCGATTTACGCGGCAGCGGCCGGCTTGGCGGTCGTTCCCGTGGATGAGAGCGCGCCCTTGCTGCCGCACGCTTCTTTGGACGATGCAACCGAGCCGCTGACCGCGCGCGAGATGGACGTGATCGAGATGCTAGCCGAAGGCCTCAGCAACAAAGCCATCGCGCATCGGTTGTCGATTTCCGAGCACACCGCGAAATTCCACGTCAATTCGATTCTGGCCAAGCTCCGAGCGGGCACGCGGACGGAAGCTGTGATGCGCGGAATCCGGCTGGGATTGGTAAAAATATAGGCACACCAGCGCTCGAATATTTTGCTCTTCCTACCAACCAGCCTTATACTGCACAATTAGACTCGCACCCGATGAGCGCGGCCAAGAAACAAATCGTGATCCTGGGCGGAGGTTTCGGAGGAGTTTACACCGCGCGCTGCCTGGAACGGCTGCTGCGGCCCGAGGAAGCTGACATTTGCCTGGTGAATCGCGAGAATTATTGGGTCTACCAGCCTATGCTCCCGGAGGTGATTTCCGGTTCCATCGGCCTGACCGACGTCGTTTCGCCCATTCGCCGGCTGTGCCCGCGAACTCATCTCGTGATGCGCGAGGTGGAAGAGATCGACTTGAAAAATCGCGTCGTAACCGTCAGCCCCGGCTTCCGCCCGCGCCAACTGAAGATCCCTTACGACTATCTGGTGATCGCCCTGGGCGAAGTGACGAACTTCTACGGCATGCCTGGAATGCTCGAAAACGCCCGGCCATTCCGCACGCTCGCCGACGCCATCTCGCTGCGCAATCACCTCATCCACGTGCTCGAAGAAGCCGACGTCGAAGAAGATCCCGATCTGCGCCGCAAGCTCCTGACCTTTGTCGTGGGCGGCGGCGGATTCTCCGGCGTCGAAGTTCTCGCCGAATTGAACAACTTCGTGCGCGGCGTCAGGAAAAATTATCTGCGCCTGCGCGGCGAGCAAGTTCGCTGTGTCCTGGTCCACTCGCGCGATCGAATCCTCCAGGAAATGGCCGAGCCGCTGGCTTTGTTTGCGCAAAAGATCCTGAAGAAGCGCGGCGTCGAGCTCATCCTCAAGGACCGCTTAGTAGCCGCGACTTCCGAGAAGGCCATCCTCAAATCGGGGCTCGAGATCCCTTGCAAAACGATTATTTCGACGGTGCCGTCCGCCGCGGTCCCGGTGCTTACGAAACTCGATTGCGCCAAAGACAAGGGCAGCCTGCAAGTCAGCACCTCGCTCGAGCTCCTGGGATATGAAGGCCAAGTTTGGGCTCTCGGCGATTGCGCCTCGATTACAACCGTTTCCGGTAACTCTGTTCCACCCACCGCGCAGCATGCCACCCGCGAGGCCACCACCTGCGCAACCAACATCGCAGCGGCCGTGCGCGGCAATCAGCGCGCGCAATTCGCCTTCGAAGGGCTCGGGACGCTCGGCTCGCTCGGGCATGGTTCGGCAGTCGCGCAGATCCTCGGCATGAAAATTTCCGGTTTGGCCGCCTGGATTCTCTGGCGCGCCATCTACCTGATGAAAATTCCGGGCATCAAGACCAAGCTTCGGATTTCAATCGACTGGTTCATCCACCTGCTTTTTCCTCCCGATCTGGCGCAAACTCGCGTCGAGCAGGAGTCCGAAATCAAAAACCAGCATTTCGAGCCCGGCGACATTATCTTCCATCAAGGCGATTTGGGCGACAGCGTCTATGTGATCCAGCAGGGCGATTGCGATGTGATCAAGGAAGACGATGGCAACCGGAAAACACTGGCGACGTTGCACGCGGGCGATTATTTCGGCGAGATGGCGCTGTTGTCCGATAAGACGCGCAACGCCACCATCCAGGCGCGCACTGCGATGGAAGTTCTGCTGATTCCCAAACGCGATTTCGATACGCTCCGGCGCAGCGTCCCGGCATTTGGTGAAGTGTTTAAGGAATTGGCCCGCCAGCGCGCCACGCCCGCAGACGTGCCCCAGCCGGAGAGCACCAGTTGAAGATCATAATCCAAGCGGCAGCCAGCACGGCCCCCTGATACACACACTAGACCAGTAGACTACCCGGGCACCATAACGATCGGATCTGCCTGCAATGCCATTGGCCCGCCAAAGCAGGTCCGGCCCAATCGCCGGGGTGCTAACATGTTCTTCGACAAGCATGGGAACGCACGGCGTGAAGATTGTCGTCATCTATCCCCGGCCTCAGGACGAAGCGGCATTTGAACGGGCGTACCGGGACGAACACATTCCCATGGTCGAAGAGAAATTCCACGGCATGACGCGCCTGGTCCTCACCAAGGTCAACCGTTCACCGCAGGGCCGTGTGAACGCATACCGGATCGCCGAAGTGTATTTCTCTTCAATGGACGACCTCAACAAATGCGTGGAATCGGAAGCTGGCCACGAAGTGGTCGCGCACGCCACCAAAATCTCCACCGGCGGACCTCCCATCATGCTGGTGTGCGAGGAAGAATCCTTTGTTTACTGGTAGACTCACGGTAGTTCGGGCCTTAGGCGCGCTCTGCCTGACGGGCATGCTGGCTTGCGCGGCAGACGACCAGACTCCTTTGGTGGACCGCGTCGGCGCAACCGGATTTCTACAACTCCAGGCCGGCAGCTTCCAAGGCCTTTCTGCCCGCGAGCAGGCGCTCGGCTATTGGCTCTCCCAGGCGGCCATCGCGATCCACCCCATCATCTTTGACCAGTTATCCCGCTTCGGCCTGCGGCAGAAGCGCGTGCTGGAGATGATCGTCGCGCATCCATCCGATGTCGATCGCACCGCGTATCCGAAGATTCTCGCGTTCACCAAGCTGTTCTGGGCCAATCGCGGCAATCACAACGAAACCACCGCGCAAAAATTTCTACCCGATTTCACCTTCGAGGAGCTGCGCGACGCGGGGTTGGCGGTAATCAAGCACGGCGGCGGCGCGGGCCTCAACGAAGCAGCCTTTTTGAAGGAGATCGGCGAGCTGAAGCAATCCCTGTTCGATCCGAATTTCGAGCCCATGGTGACTGCTAAAGCCCCGCGCGCCGGCCTCGACATCCTGCAGGCCAGCGCCAATAATCTCTACGCCGGTGTCGCGCAGGCCGACCTGGCGAAATTCGCCGAGCATTATCCGCTGAATTCGCGCCTAGTCAAAATCAATGGGAAGCTGGAAGAACAGGCCTATCGCGCCGGTACGCCCGACCACAGCATTCCACCCGGTCTCTACGCCGAATATCTCGCCAAGGCCAATTCCTACCTCGACAAAGCTGCCGCCGTCGCCGAGCTCGCGCAAGCCAAAGCCATTCGCGACCTCATCCGTTTCTATCAAACTGGCGATCCCCGGGATTGGCTGCAATTCGGCATCGACTGGGTCGCAAACAATCCACGCGTCGATTTCGACAACGGTTTCATCGAGGTGTATCGCGATGCGCGCGGAGCCAAGGGCAGCTCACAGAGTTTTGTCACCGTCACCGACAATCGCGTCAACGAGCTGATGGTGAAGATCGCGAACAATGCGCAATACTTCGAGGACCGTGCTCCTTGGGCGCCCCAATACAGGAAACAAGGCGTAAAGCCTCCGCTCGCCAAAGCGGTCGAAACGCTGGTCGAGACCGGCGACTTTCATGTCACCACCGTGGGCGACAACTTGCCCAACGAAGAAGAGATCCATCAGAAATACGGCAGCAAGAGTTTCTTGTTTACGGGCAGCAGCCGGGCGTTTTCGCAAGCTGAAGGGCACCGCTCGCTACAGGAGTTCGCCGCCTCCCAGGAAGAGATTGAGATCTGCAAAAAATACGGCGACGAAGCCGAAGACTTGATGACCGCGCTGCACGAGATCATCGGCCACGGCTCCGGCCAGATCGATCCCAAGCTCACGCACGATCCGGCTTATTATCTGAAGGAATATTATTCGACGCTCGAAGAAGGCCGCGCCGATCTGATGGCGCTGTGGAATGTCTGGGATCCCAAAATACAGCAGCTTGGCCTGGCCTCCAGTCCCGATGTCGCCAAAGCAATGTATTATGCCGCGGCACGAGTGGCGCTCACGCAGCTCCGCCGCATCCCCAAAGGCGACACCATTGAAGAGGATCATGAACGCGACCGCCAGCTGATCGTCAACTACATTCGCGATAAGACCGGCGCCATCGCCGAAGAAACACGCGGCGGAAAAACCTACATCGTTATCCGCGACTTCCAAAAGATGCGTCAGGGCGTGGGCCAATTGCTGGCCGAGCTGATGCGCATCAAAGCCGAAGGCGATTACAACGCGATCAAGGCGCTAATCGACAAATACGGCGTGCACTTCGACACCGCCTTGCGCGATCAAGTGGTGGCACGCTACAAGAATCTGAACCTGCCCACGTATTGGGCCGGCATCAACCCGGAGCTTACCGCGACATTCCAAGCAGGCAACGTCAGCAAGGTAGACATCAGCTACCCGCGCGATTTCGTGAAGCAGCAGCTCGGATACAGCGCCATGTACGGCGCCGGCGCACGCGCCACCCGCTAAGAGACCAGCAGCCCCCGCACTTTCTCCAGCAGCGCGCCCAACGTGAATGGCTTCTGCAGAAACGCACTGCCCGGCGGAAGCTCGGCGGCGTATACCGTCGTGTCGTCGGTGTAGCCGGAGATGTACAGGATCTTCAAATCGCGTCCTTGTGCGCGCAGCCGGTCTACCAGCTCGCGGCCACCCATCTGAGGCATGATCATGTCGGTGATCAAAAGGTCAATGGAACCCCGATGGCCGCGAACCACCTCCAACGCCTGTTCGCCGTTGGAGGCTTCCAGAATGTCGTAACCGTGCCGGCGCAGAAACTTCTGCACCAGGGCGCGAATGCCGGCTTCGTCTTCTACCACTAGAACGGTTGCCACCTGGCGTTCGGCCTTTGGCTCACTCGGTTCGCTGACCGGGCCTACGGGATTCCCTGCCTCACCGACGCGCTGCAGGAATATGCGGAAAGCAGTGCTCGTCTCCATGCTTCCGGCCACCGCTATATCGCCGCCCCACTGCCTGACCATTGCGTAGGCTTGCGCCAGCTTGACAGCCGTATCGTCGACCGCACCTTTTTCCGGAAGGAAGCGCTCAAACGCGCCTTGGGCGAATTCGACTTTGCCGCCAGACCCTGCAATCGTGATCGCAACATAATCGCCCGGCACGAGCGGTTCCTCGCGCTGAAGGTCTTCGCGAATTTCGACGTTCGTAGCTTCGATCGTCACCGCGCCGGATGGCAAACCGGCCGCGGCTACTGCAGCCGCCAATACTTGCTCGAGCTGAGCGGCATTTGCGTTGACTTGGCTCCGGCTCAGCGGCCCCTTGCGTTGCAGGCCGAACTTCTGGACAGCGGCGCTCAACACTGTTTCCAATTCGACGGGTTCAGTCACCGGCGGTGGACGCCGGCTAAAAGCCAGCAAATGTCCCGTCAACCCGGTTATTCGTTGGGCGGCGGCCACGATCGCTTCCATCTCGCCGCGCAAATCGCTGCCCGCGGGCAGTCCATTCAGGACCTCTTCCGCGTTGCCTTCCAAAATCATGAGCATGTTGTTCAGATCATGCGCCATGCGGCTGGCCAGCTTTTGCATGGCCTCAATCCGCTCACGCTGAACCAGCTGCTCCTCGAGCATCCGACGCTCGCTGACATCCACGGTGATGCCGGCCAGGTAAATCGGCTGGCCCCCCGCATCGGTCACCATCCGAACTGTCTCACGCAACCACGCTACTTGCCCATCCGGCCGCACCGAACGAAATTCGCAAGCGCTGTCGCCCGCGCTCTTCAGGGCCCGCTGATAGAACTGTGTCACGCGCTCGCGATCGCCCGGATGAACCCGATCGCTCCAGAACGATGGATTGTCGATCCAAAAAGTCCCGGCGAAGCCGAGCAGTTGTTGCGCTTGCGGGCTCACGAATATCGGCCGCATGCTGCGCGGCTCAACGGCCCACAGGACTGCGGCCAGATGATCGGGCAGGTCCGCCGTCAGGGGCGCCGACATGGATTTTCGTACTGGTACTGACCCCAGCGGAACCGCCGCCGAATCGGCCGCAACTCCTCCCAGCTCCTGTATGGTTAGCAGCACCTCTCGTCCGCCCTCCTCCTCCCACGCTGGAATCACGGCGATCCCGATCTGCAGCCGCCGCCCAGCACCGGCATCCACCGCAATATTGGTCTCAGCCGCGCGCGTCTTCGTCACCTGCCTGACGCGATCCAGCGCCGAGTGAGGCAGCACCGCGTCTATTCTGAGCCGCAATGGGCCCTGCTCGGGAAGGTTCAAGATCTTGCGGACCGCCGCGTTAGCCAGCATCACCTCCAAGTCCGCCGACAGCACCAATATGCCAACCGGAAGAACTGCTACGATTTCTTGGAAATAGCGGCGCTGTCCCTCGACCAGCGCAAGCAGTCGCGCGACGTCCTTAGGCCTCCATTGCTCGAGGTCGGCTCTTTCCATGGTTCTGCTGTTAACAGTCTTCACTTTAGCCGGGAGCTTGGACAACGGTACTTTGAGAGTGAACGGTACTGTGAAGTACTGCGCGGGCCTTACTGCTGAGACCGGGGCGTGGCCGGGTTCTCTACTTGCGCCCCAACCGCTTTCTCGGTCTGCGGGGCCGCGGCCTTCTCCACCTCAGCCAGTTGCTTTCGAATTTGATCGGCATCCGGGGAGTTGGGCGCGTACTTCAGATATTCGCGGATGTTTTCAGCCGCCTGGGCGAACTCTTGTTTCTGTGAAAGCAGCACGCCCAGTAAGTAATTCATCCGCGGATAGCGATGGGCGGGATCGTGCGAAATCCCTTCCCGCGCGCTCTTCTCGGCCTCGTCCTTCTTTCCGAGATAGTAATAAGCCGTTGCATTTATTGCCCAGGCCTGCGGGAAGTCCACCGGGTTCAGATGCAGCAGGCGATCGGTGTCATCCACCACCTCCTGCCACTTCTGCTCGCCGGCTGCCATCGAAGCCAACTGCAAATAAGGACTGACGAACTTGGAATCTGCCGTGAGCGCCTCCGCATATGACCTGCGCGCTCCGTCTACATCTTTCCGCTGGCGCTGGATGTTGCCAAGTTCCAACCAGGCCGCGGCATACTTGGGATAAATCGTAACCGCTTTTTGGAATTCTTTTTCCGCGTCGGTCCATTTCTGCTTGGCTGCATCGGCGCGCCCTTTCTCCAGCGCCTTCTGAGCGTCCTTCGGGGCGAGGGCGCTGGTAGCGCTGATGGTCAGACCTTCGACGTTGCCTCGGCGCCGTAACAATATCGTTCCGATATCGGGATTGTCCAGCGCATGCCGCGTGCCCAGATTAATGACGTCCGAACTGAACCCCGCCAACTCCACTTGCAGCGTCGCGCTGGTCAGGTTCGGATCTCCAGGACAGATGCTGCGCTCCTGGCCGCCGCCATTTGTCGGCGCCGAAAAACCCTGGGACGGTTCCGAGGCATCCGCAAAAATATCGTTGTTTCGGTCATTCAAATCCACGCTAAAGTTGCCTTTGCGGTCGGTGTAGGCGACGGTTCGAGGCGTCATGCGGCAATTGATCTGAATTGCAACTGGATCCGGCGGCGGCGTTCCGTCCTGCATCACCACTTTGCCCGACAAGTACAGCGGGCGCGTGGGGAAGGACCCTCCAGGCAAGGAATTAGGCCGCGTGCCTGGAAACGTCGGACTATTGCTCGTCGAAGGAGAGTTGGGATTGGTCGGTATCGTCGGGCTGCCCGCCCCTGCTCCCGGCGAAGGCCTTTGCTGGGCGCACAATGTAATGCTTAGCGCCAACCCAAAAGAGCAGCGCAGAACCGCGTAGAAATTCATCACGACACCTGCCTGCCGTTAATTATAGTCCTCGCGAACAACTCCGGGTTGTGACGGGTTTAGCACGCACGAGACAATGGGTTGATGCCCGATTGGATTCGATTCGTACCGGCCTTGCTGGCGCTGGCCCTGCTGGGCGCCTGCTCGGAATCCAAGCAGACCGAAAAGACCCAGCAACCTGAAAAACCGCCGGAACCGCTGACCGGCCGTCAGGCCTTCCAGAGAATTTATCCACAAGCCCGCGGCTGGGCCCCGGACGCTCAGCCTCTTCAGTTGCGCAGCCTTCAGCTGGCTCAAATCCAGGCCGAGCCTGGCAAAGCGGGCGCATGGGAAGTCACGTTTGTTTCAGCATCCAAAGGAAGTTCACGCACCTACACCTATTCTTCGATCGAAGCCGAGGGAAATCTGCACGAAGGAGTGTTCGCGGGACCGGTGGAGTCCTATGCGGGCCGCGGGCCCGGCGTCCCTTTCCTCATTGCCGCGATTAGAGTGGATTCGGACAAGGCCTATGAGATCGCGGCGGAAAAAAGCCAGGACTATATCAAGAAGCATCCCGGCATGCCCATCTCATTTTTGCTCGAACAGACTAAGCGCTTTCCGGAATTGACCTGGCGGGTAATCTGGGGCGCGTCGCCTTCAACCAGCGACTATTCTGTCTTCGTGGATGCCAGCATGGGCACCTTCATCGAGAAGGCGCACTGAAATTCACGCCCGGCGTTCCTTGCTGCGCTGGGGCTTGGTTTCCTTGGCCGATTCCTTCGCGCGCTGCTCGCCTTCTGGCCGGACAACCGGGTTCATCCGTATTACGGGAATTAAAGAACGCCTCTGCTCTCCGGGTCCGGTCTGGGCACGTGTCGCCAGCTCCTGGTTTAGCGTCGCGACAAATTCTTCGATCTGGCGCTGCATGGCCGCCATCTTTTCGCGCATATTGAGGATGATCTCCACGCCGGCCAGATTGACGCCCAGCTCGCGCGTCAGCTTGAGAATCACTTCCAGCCGCTCCAGATCCTCATCGGTGTACAAACGCGTGTTGCCCTCGCTGCGTGACGGCGCCAGCAGACCCTCGCGCTCATACAAGCGCAGCGTCTGCGGATGAATCTCGTACTGTTCCGCGACCGCGGAAATCATGTAGGCGGCCTTGGATCTAGCTTTGGCCATAACGGGCCTCATTCCTTCTCAAATCTTGGTCCACTAAATCTTGGTCCACATCTCCTTGCGTGGATCTTCGGCGTTCACCTGAGCCAGGTCCCGCAGCAGTTGCTTGGTGCGTTCATCGTGGATGTTGGGCGCCTGGATAACAACTTCGACAATTTCATCCCCGCGCGTGCTCTTGCGCGTGTTCAGCACGCCCTTCTCGCGCAAACGGAACTTCTGGAGGTTCTGCGTCCCTTGCGGAACTTTCAACAGAGCGCGGCCGTCGATGGTGGGGACTTCGATCTTGGCTCCCAGGCCCGCTTCTGAAACCGTCACCGGCACCTGGATATGGATATCGTCGCCTTCGCGCCGGAAGAAGGGATGCGGCTCCACTCGAACCGTGATGTACAAATCCCCCGCGGGAGCGCCGTGCCTACCCGCGTTGCCCTTCCCCGCCACGCGCAGGCGCGAACCGGCCTGTGCGCCGGCTGGAATCCGTACCTCGACCACTTCCGGCTTGGAGATCTGCCCATCGCCATGGCAGGTGGGACAAACGTTCTTCAGCCGGCCTTTTCCGTCGCAGCGGGGGCAGGTAAGGCTGAATTTCATCGCGCCCGCCATCTGCGTGACATTGCCGGTTCCGTCGCACTCCGGGCACACGGTGGTGGCATTCCCCACCGATCCGGTTCCGCCGCAGGTGTCGCAGGTTTGCTGGTGCAGGATGTTGAGCCGGACCTGTGTGCCGCGGATCGACTCCCAAAAATCGATGTTGAGACCGTATTCGAGATCCGAGCCTTTCTCGGGAACCGTCGCCCGTTCGTTGTGCCGCCCGCCGAAGAACTGGCTGAAAATGTCGCTGAATCGGCCGGAGCTGTCCGCATTCCCGGCACCGCCCTGCTGATTGACGAAATCTGAAAAATCGAACCCACCGAAGCCCGGCCCATAGGCGGTCCTGGCTCCGGAGCCCGCGCCGGGGCCACCGGGAGGAATGTTGTCGGAATAAAATCCGTGCTGGTCGTAAACCTGGCGTTTCTTCGAATCGCTCAGGACGTCATAGGCTTCCTGAACCTTTTTAAAGCGCTCTTCGGCGGCCTTATCCCCCGGATTCAAATCGGGATGATACTTCCGAGCCAGCTTGCGATAAGACTTGCGGATATCGTCCGCCTTCGCATCGCGCGCGACGCCTAAGAGCTCGTAATAATCCTGTTTGCTTGCGGCTGGCATAAAAGTCCTCCGTGACCTGTCCCCACCTTCTAGGCCGAGAACAGGCCACGGTTAATCGATCTCGGTTACTTCTTGTCTTCTACGTCGACGAACTCAGCATCCACCACGTTGTCTTTGGGCTTCTCTTCACCTGCTCCCTTGGCGCCATCGCCCGAGGGTTGGCCGCCTGGCTGTCCGCCGCCGGATTGGCTGGCCGATTTGTACATCGCCTCCGCCAGCTTGTGGCTGGCCGTCTCCAGCTTCGACGTGGCCTGATTGATACGGTCGATGCCGCCTTCCTGCATGGCTTTCTTGGTCTCTTCGAGCGCATCCTCCACCGCCTTGGCGTCGGCTGCACTGACTTTGTCGCGATGCTCCTTTAGCATCTTCTCGATGTTGTAAACCATCGCATCCGCGCGGTTGCGCGATTCGATCTCTTCTTTCTTCTTGCGGTCTTCGCCCGAATGCGCGTCGGCGTCCTTAGCCATCTTCTCCACTTCGTCTTTGCTCAAGCCGGAAGAAGAGGTGATGGTGATCTTCTGCTCGTTATTGGTGGCCTTGTCCTTGGCGGTCACGTTCAGGATGCCGTTGGCATCGATGTCGAACGTCACTTCCACCTGGGGAATGCCGCGCGGGGCCGGAGGAATTCCCACCAACTGGAACACGCCCAGCAGCTTGTTGTCGCCTGCCATGGCGCGCTCGCCCTGGAACACCTTGATTTCCACCGACGTCTGGCTGTCCGACGCGGTGGAGAAGATCTCGCTCTTGCGCGTCGGAATGGTGGTGTTGCGCTCGATGAGGCGCGTGAAAACCCCGCCCAGCGTCTCGATTCCGAGCGATAGGGGAGTGACGTCGAGCAACAGCACGTCCTTCACTTCTCCGCCCAGGACGCCGCCTTGCACGGCCGCGCCGACCGCAACCACTTCGTCGGGGTTGACGCTCTTGTTGGGTTCCTTATTGAACAGGTCACGCACCTGCTGCTGGACCTTCGGCATACGCGTCGATCCGCCCACCAGCACTACTTCGTCGATTTGGGCCGGCGTGACACCAGCATCCGTGAGAGCCTGACGGCAAGGGCCGGTGGCGCGATCCAGAATATCGGCCACCATCTGCTCCAGCCGCGCCCGGGTCAGCTTCACATTCATGTGCTTCGGGCCGCTGGCATCGGCGGTCAAAAATGGCAGGTTGATCTCGGTTTCGAGCACCGTCGACAGCTCGATCTTGGCTTTCTCGGCGGCTTCCTTTAACCGCTGCAGCGCCATCTGATCTTTCGAAACGTCGACGCCGGTCTCCTTCTTGAACTCCTGCACCAGCCAGTCGATGATGCGCTGGTCGATGTTGTCGCCGCCCAAGTGCGTGTCGCCATTGGTGGACTTCACCTCCACCACGCCGTCGCCCACTTCGAGAATCGAAATGTCGAACGTGCCGCCGCCAAAATCGTAGACCGCGATGGTCTCGTTCTTCTTTTTGTCCAGGCCGTAGGCCAGCGCCGCGGCCGTCGGCTCGTTGATGATGCGCATCACTTCCAGGCCTGCGATCTGGCCGGCATCCTTGGTGGCCTGGCGCTGCGAATCGTTGAAATAGGCCGGAACCGTGATCACGGCCTTGGTCACTTTCTCGCCCAGGTAGGCTTCCGCCGCTTCCTTCAGCTTGCCCAGAATCATGGCCGAGATTTCGGGCGGCGAATAGCGCTTTCCGTTGATCTCGACGCGCGCGTCGCCGTTCTCTCCCGCAACCACCTTGTAGGGCACCAGCTTCATCTCTTCGCTGACTTCGTTGAAGCGCCGCCCCATGAAGCGCTTGATCGAATACACTGTGTTCTCAGGATTGGTTACCGCTTGCCGCTTGGCGACTGTACCGACCAGCCGCTCCCCGCTCTTGGTGAACCCCACCACCGACGGAGTCGTCCGGCCGCCTTCTTGGTTGGGTATGACAACCGCCTGTCCACCTTCCATCACCGATACGACCGAGTTCGTCGTTCCCAAGTCTATTCCTATGATTTTGCTCATCTTACTTCAATCCTTTCGGCATACCTCGCCTATATTTAGCCTGCACCCATTATCAAACTTTAGTGCGTTATTGTCAAGTCTGAATGAGCTAAACTAGATAGGTTATTTGTATTCAGCGATATACCCAGGTCTGGAAGAAGTCGGCCAGGGGCGTGTCCGTCACGGCTTCCATCGACTTCTCGAAATCTTTGCTGGTGACCTGCTTGCCCCAATTGTCCTTGGTGTAGACGCGCAAGCCTCGCCAAAACGCATCGTCGCCCATTTGCTGGCGAAGCTGGTGGAGGACCCAGGCGCCCTTCTCGTAAGGCAGCCGACCGCCCGCTTCGTTCGGCTTGTTCCAGCCGTGGAAGCTCAACGGCCGGTCTTTTCCATCGGCTTTCATCTTTTCGTAATTCTGGTGGGCCGCCTCGATTTCCTTGGTGTAGCGCTCGGCGCCGAACTTCTCGCCGAGATAAACATCCGCTAGAAACGAAGCCATTCCCTCGCTCAGCCAGAAATCGGACCAGTCGCGCGTGGCGATCCCGATGCCGTACCATTGGTGAGCCAGCTCGTGCACCATGAGCCAGAGATCGTCGGGATGCGACAGCAGCGTCTGGCCGTACTTTTCGGGGAGCAGGGTCAGTTCGGCCGCTTCCTGTTCGGGGCCGTTCTTGAGCAGCACCTGGGTGTAGGTTCTTGCGAGGTAGGCCTGGCCGGATTTTTCGACCAGGAAGCGAAAGGCCGAGCCAGTCTCATGAAAGATGGTGGGTAGGTTCTTCGCGGCGCTGGGCGGTCCGAGAAAACGAAGCTGCGTTTTGTCCTCCCGCACCGAGCTCTCGGCGAACTTTCCGGCTGCGAAACCGAAGACGAACGGGGGAAGCTCCCGGTCTTCCTTCCATGTCCAGACAACGTTCGGACCACTCATGAAGACAGGCATCTCACGGCCGCTGGCGGCGACCCGCATGCCTTTGTTGTCGTGAATCGCCAGCTGCAACGTGGCGCGATCTTCCGGCCGCTCGTCGCATACCAGCCAACTGCTGGTGAAATAGGCCGCCCAAACCTGATCGTCGAAGAACAGCAAGCCAGGCGCGGGACCGGCATTGTATCGAATCGTGAACTTGCGCTGCTCGCCGATCCGAACCGGCTTCACAGGACGAACGGTCAACAGGTCGCCTTGGCGCTCGAACGGCTGATTCGCGAAATCCTCCACGACCGCCGAGACAGCGAGTGAACCGGCGTCGAGTTCAATGGCATCCAGCCCATCCACGATGGAATGCAGCTCAATCGTCTCTTGGACGTGTAGCCGCTGCACCGCCAGGTCGATCTCGATCCGAGCTTCATAATGATCCACATCGTACGGCCGCGCCGGCGGAATCGCGAAAACCGGCACACACAAGATGAACGGAAGAACCGCACGCATGTTCGCATGGTATCAGCGCGCGGCGAATGGGCAGCAGGTAGTAGGGTGACTTTGAAGTTCGGACTTTTCAAGTCGGCCGGCCCTTCGGCGGATAGGTCGTTATACGTCCGGGTGGATCGAGACAGTGATGTAACCAACCGAATCTCCAGCCATTCCCCTTAGTACCCCGGATGTGCCTGCTTACTCGCAAGGGGTTGCATGGTAATACGGGCGCTCACTTCGCGGAAGAAGCAAATAGCAGCTTCGGTGTTGCGCCCGGCGATGGAGGTATCGTTATCTCTCCAGCCTGGTCCTTGTTCAAGGAGGTGGCGAGATCTGGGTTCGTCGTTGTCTGTTGGTACACTTTTCCATCGAATCTAAATTCGACTTCGTTAGCGGACAGTTTACCGAGGCGCCATGCCTTAGCGGTCAAAATCCGCCATCCGTTAGAGGTGCTAGTTAATACGTGGATAGGAGGCGGCATTCCCCGAACATGGTTAATAACCGTATAAGAATGCCCCTCGGGTATCAGGACTAACATGCTTCGCCACCAATCTGGACCAGCTAGATATACAACTACCTCCTGCTTTCCGTCACCGTTAAGATCGACGAAGGAATGAAAGTACCCGATGTTCGCAAGCGACTCCTCTTCGCGAAAATGGACACCCATCAAGTAGATCTCAAGCGCTTTCTGCAGGGCTGCGTCTGGTGGAAGGAGTGGAGATTGAGAAGAGGACTGTTCTCCCGGCGGAAATAATGCCTTGCTTTGTCCCGTTGTTACTTGCGGACGACTTCCGAAGACGTTGGTGTCGGGAAATTCAAATGTCTGGTTCGGTATCAGAACATGACCAGGCTCTTCTTCTTTCAAAACAGGGGCTTGGTTTACGTTCCATGGATATTTTCTGCCGTCAAAACGAAGCTCGGCCTCGAGACCTGGCGATCGAATTCCTCCACCTTGGACTTGGAATGTCAGACTATGCCAACCGTGCGAGGTCCCGTTCAGTACACGGATTGGAGGACGTGTGATAGGAGAATCTGCAACGACTTTGTACGAGTCTTCGTCGGGTGTGAAGACCATGAGAGGGCAACCACCAGTGCCACACTGACCCACAAGGTAAACAATCGCCTCGTCTTTGCCGTCGCCATTCAGGTCATAGAACGCATCGAGATACCGAAGCTCAGCTGGATTATGGACCATGTATCGCCCTCCCTCATACTTCTGGAGGAACGTCCGCAGAACCTCTTCACGATTTGTCGAGTCCGCACTCGGCCGCTCCCGGGATTGGCCTCGACAAATGCGTATTGGCAACGCCATAAAGATCATCAGCAAAAGACTGATGTCACGGAAACGTTTCATGCAAGAAAGAGCCTCGCACATGCTCTCGTTGGCACAGACGGACCAATCATACCGCGACTGCTGTGTTCTGAGAAACCGTTATACGACCAGGCGGGAACTCGCCAGGGGCCAGCAAGGAGACGTGATGGAGAGGTGTCCCATCATAGGTTGTCATCTATGAGCCAGTAGCGATGACGCAGGCTTAGTGCGGCCGATCAGTCGACCACCGTCCCGCACAAAAAGCTGGTCGAGGTCATCGACCAGCGCAACGCGATTGCGCCTTACCGCGCACATCTCCTTCAGCTCTGCGGGTAGATTCCCGATGTGAAGCCACGCCGCCATGCCTGGAAGAGCCACCCGATACTGTCTGGTTCCTTCGATGTGACCACCGCCGTACGGGTACAGCGCACAAATCAGCGGCTTCGCATTACCTGAGAGATTGATGACGAGAGCCGCGCGTTCCGGGAATTCGGCTGCGCCCATAAGATAGCTCCGGAACCCCTCTTCGTATGGGCCGAAATCCAGCTGCGTCTTGTGGTCTACCGACGTCCACTCCCGGGCGGCCGCCTTCCAAAAAATCCCGACAAAGAAGCAGATCAGCTTCTGGAGTTGGAAATTCTCGTTTAAAGACACGTCGAAAAATTTCGCTTCACTGAGTTGAACGACCTGCGACGCACTGGCGAGCGCATCTCGCATGGGAAAGCTGGCGCCACCCCTATAGGCGTTCTTAAGAACCCAACTCTCACCGCCTTTGTTTAGACGATCCTCGCACAAGGGGCAAAGGAAGTACTCGGCGACGCGAAAGTTTCTCTGAAGCGCCCGGTCCTGGGTGATTACAACAGGATTCGGGTTCGGGTCGCCATTCATTGACAGTCGTATCCAGCGCGAGATTGCCTTGGGAATCAAGTCGCTGTAGCACAGCCGGGTACCTTTGGTTCGGCATAAGCCGCACGTGCCCACGATCGAAGATGCAATGCCGGACATACCTTCAATTATCAATGGAGAGTTCAGAAGTCGGGTTCCGGAAAGCTTGGACGTTCACCCGGGCGTATTGTCGCCGACCCGTCGAAATGCCCAGCCGTCGGCCAAACTGAACCACTACGGGCCGGCTTGGCAGCGCCGGTCAGGAAGGCGGCGCTTCGGTTTCTGCCGCGCCAGTCTCGAATTGCTGCAGCACGCGCTCAATCAGGCGTTCCATCACTTCACTGCGCAGTGCGCTCGTCGCTTGGAGCCGGCCGCTGGACCAGTCCGCCAGGATCCGTTCCACCACGGCGTCGATCACGCGCGCTCGAAGTTCTTCCAAAACCTTGTTTCGATCCGACCCGCCGGTAGCGGCCGGACCCGTGGGAGCGCCGGCACGCGCGAAGTAAGCGGCCAATTGACGCTCCAGCTCGGCTTCGCTCTCGAGCGCCTCGGTTGTGCCGGGGCCAGCCGCACGCTGAAGGGGCCCGGCTTCTTTTTCCGTCGCGACTGCAGCGCCCAGCCGCGCAAGGCCAGCGTGTTGCGATACCTCGGTTAACCTGGTCTGAAAATCTTCAATCACGGACCGGGTTCTTTGGGCAGCCCGAGCGATACTTGCGACCGGCCGCGTGGACGGGTTCTTGGTCGAGGGCACAAGACACCTCCCTGCTTAGGAACTATAGCCTAACTTCGTGTGAAGCTCAAGATATAGAGTTGCTCTTGACATCGCCCCATGATATTGTGTATAAGTTGTCAAGATCGTGGCCTCACTCGTGCCCCAGGAGGCACGAGCCATGAACTTTGCCGAGGTCATTCATGCGGCAGTCACAGTCCGGATTCGTCGATCCTTCCCGCGTGAGCGGCTTCGCGCCCGCAAGCGATAGTGCGTTTGAACAGGCGGTCAGCTTTCGATTCCTGGTCACCTGGTCTTCCCTGCTCCGGGGGGCCGACGCACCAAGGCCAACCCAAGCATCTCCTCTGGTCCCTGCGCCCCGCTTGATGCCGTCTCTCACCCAGGCCATGCCGCTGAGCGCCTCCGCTCGGACCTATGCGGACGAAGTTGCTCCGGGCGCGATTAAGAAGGGTCGCCCCGCGGCGGGCTTTCAGTGGGAAATGGTGGTTCCGAAGATGGTGCGAACCGCCAAGAAGGCCACGACGCCGAACTCGCCCCGGCCCGTTACCACGGATTCGACTGTTACCAGCCGACCAGCCCCCGAACCGTCTGCCCCGAATCTGTACACGGCTGCCTCCGGTTTTCGAAAATCGTTCAGCTTCAGGCTTTGCGTCGCCGTAGGGGTGTTGGCCGTTATCAGCGTGCCCCTGTGGAAGCATGCTGCACGTCCGGCCGCTAGCGAGATTGAGACGTCCGTCGCCGGCGGCGATTGGCTGCGCGAGTCAGCGGCGGCTGGCGACCCGGGCGTCAAGCAATCCCGGCAGCTGGTCTTATACAAACCTGCATTGAAGGCTGCCAATTGCCGCTTCGAGTTCGACTGGACGACCGCTTCCGGCGACGTGGGTTTGGTTTTTCGCGCTAAGGACCTGGGCAACTACTACGCGGTGCGGCTGAAAGTACTCAAGGCCGGCCCGAATCCGACCTTCTCGGCCGAATACTTCAGCGTTTACCAGTTTGTCGAAGGTCCGCACAACGAAAAGATCCTGGTGTTCTCCAGGAACGACCCAGTTGTGCACGTGCGCATGGACGTCTTCGGGCCTATGTTCACCCTGTACCTCCAAAATAATGCCACCGAGTATTGGACGGATGCTCAGTTGGCCTCGGGCGCAGTCGGCTTCCTGGAGGAATGGAATCGAGGCGCGGAGATTCGCGGCGTGCGGATATCCTTCCCGCAAAATTCTCGAGTTTTGCATGCGCCGCTCGTTCCCGGCATGCGTCAATTCCTGGCAATGAACTCTTCGCGCGTCCTGGCCGGCGCACGCGATAAGGCTTCTGGAGGCGTTTAATATGTCCGCAGCCGCTAGACCCGCCATGCGAACGCAAGTACAAGCGGCGCTCGCGCTGCGCGCCGCCGGGCGTCTGGAGGAAGCTCTGGATGCGCTCAGCACGCCGGGCGAATATTCCTCCGATTTCTACACCATTCGCGGCGAGATCCAGCTGGCGCTGGGCCGTTTTCAGGAAGCGGCGGGCAGCTATTTTACGGTGGTCGCGTCCGACCCCGGGAATGTGTTCGCGCAATTCAACCTGGCGGTGTGCCTGCAACAACTAAATCGCTGGGACGAGGCGGCGCAAGCTTTCCAAAAGGTACTGCAAGCGGACTCGCATCGCGATGACGCGCGCGTGGGTCTGGGCGCTTGCCTGTTGCATTTGAACCGGCCCGAAGAGGCGCTAACCAATTTCGATGCCTGCTGGTCCGACGCCGCGCGAACCCGCGCGCTCTTCGGCAAGGCCGTCGCCCTGCAGTTATTGCATCACTATGACGAGGCGGCCTCAGCGTATCGGCGTTTGCTCGAATCCGATAGCGCATCGGAAGAAGTGCTGTCGAACTTACTGGCTTTGAGCGTGGAGACCCAGGATTGGAATGCCGTGCAGCACTATGCCACGCAATTGCTAAAGATTTCTCCCCACTCTTTGCAGGCCCAGCAAGGCTTGGCCGCGGTGGCGCTCGAACGGCTGGAGTTCGAAGCCGCGGTGCAACATTGCGGGCGCATCGTGGAGCACGCTCCTGACTGCGTAGAAGCCTGGCACAATCTGCGATTCGCCACCGGGCGAGTGATGTCGGCACTCGGTGGCCCGGCAATCATCCATTCGCCAGCTTCGGGAAGGAAGTGATCAAGATGTCGCGTTTGCGCGTTCGCGTCGAACTGAATCGTGGCGGGGTGGGCGTTCCGCTCCACAAGCTGGCCAGCGTGGTGCATGAATCCCAGCGCTTCTTCGAGATGCTGGCTGAGGATGTCCACATCGCGCAAGATTGCGGCGAATGGCTGGGCTTTGATTTCGACAATGAATCGCTGAACTTCACGGCCGAATATGTCGGTCCCGTTTCCCAGGAACAGGCGCAGGCGTTCTATGCGGCCTTCGACGGCGTTACCTCTCTGCGCCGCGCCACGATCGCGCAATTCACCCAGATCACCGACGCCATCGGCGAAGACGAGCTGATCGGTTTCGGCTTATACCAGTCCGATCAGGAAATGGAACCGGGCGAATGGCGCAGTCTCTCGCGCCGCGATGCTCTGCGGATCGCCGATGAAATCCAGCTCCTGCTGGGAGTCGCCGGAGAGATGCAGCAAGAGACGCATCTTCCAGCCATTATCGATTCCGACGCGGGCTCGCGCTTGTTCAAAGACCGGCCTCATCGCTCGGTCGCGATTACGGATCAAGGCAAGCTGCCGGAGCTGGTCCGGGAAGTAGAATCGAACCTGAACAAGCGAATCGCGCGGCTGGAAGACGACGTGGAGAACCACTCGCAGTCCATTCGCGAACTGCGCGAGACATCGGCTGCGACGGAAGAAAGTTTCAAGGGTCTGCTGAACGCGGTGGAGAATTTCTGCGGGCAAGCCACGCGGCAGTTGGAGCGGCTATCACCGCCTGCCGAATTAGCCCCGGCGCCCACTCCTTTGTCTGCGCCGCTCTCCGAGAAAGTGCCGCCCGCCGATTCACGCCGCAGTTGGAGAGCGTTCTTAGTTGCGGCGGTAGTGGCCGCGATCCTAATCACCGCGGGGCTGCTGTGGTGGCAGTCCCTTCCTACGGTTCCGTCCGTTTCGCAGAATTCAGGCAGCGGAAGCCCTTCATCGGTAATCGCATCCACCCAGGCGCCGTCGGCCAGCGAGCCGCAACCGTCGAGTGAGCCGACGCCGTCGAGCGAGCCGTCGCCGGGTCCAGCGAAAGCGAGCCCTGCTGCGCCAGAAGCGACGGCCAAGCAAAGTCCCGCTGCCACGCCATCCCACACGACGCCCAGCAAACCCGCGGCAATGCCCACCGCCACGCCGGCTAAGGATGAATCCGCGATCGCTCCGGCCGTGCCCGGGGAAGGCGCTTCGGCTGAGCCCGGAGCGGGCGTAATGCGACTGGAAATGGAAGCGCAGGAGCCGGTATGGGTCATGGTCACCGACAACGAGGGAAAAATCCTGATCGCTCGCACCCTCGAAGCTAACGAAACTCGCACCTTGGATCTCAGCACCAGCGCGACGCTGCGGACTGGCAACGCGGGCGGTCTGCGTCTGCGGCTGAATGGGAAAGATCTCGGGCCGCTCGGCCCCATTGGCAAGATCCGCGACGTGGAATTCAAAGCCGGCGCGTTCAAAGTCACCACCCCGGACGCGGGATAAGCGCCTGTCGCAAGACGCCCTAACTTTTCCGCGAGATACGCGCCCTCCCCGCTACAATGAAGCCATCCTTATGGCCACCGTCCAACGAATCTCGCTCGGCGATCTCGCCGCGCGCCTAGGCTGCGAGCTGCGGGGCGATCCCAGCATCGAAATTACCGGCGTGGCAGGGATGGAACAGGCCGGGCCATCGGACCTGACTTTTCTTGCCAACCCGAAGTACGCGTCCAAGGTGAAGCACACCGGCGCGGCTGCCATTCTGGTGGCCGAGCCGCTCGCGGAAGCGAAGCCCGCCAGCCTGATTTCTTCGAATCCGTATCACGATCACGCCCGCGCGCTGGCCATGTTTTACCAGCCGCCGCGTCCCGCGCCCGGCATTCATCCCCAAGCGATCATCGCCCCGACCGCGCGCATCGGCGAAGGAGCCTCCATCGGCCCCTACGCCGTGGTGGGCGAGCACGTCACCATCGGCCGAAACGCCGTGCTGCATCCGCAGGTCGTCATCTATGAAGGCGTCGAGATTGGCGACGATTTTTGCGCTCACTCGCATGCCGTGGTGCGCGAGTTTTGCCGCATCGGCCACCGCGTCATCCTTCAGAATGGCGTGGTGGTGGGCGGCGACGGCTACGGTTTCGCCAAGACTCGCGAGGGACGGCATTTCAAAATCGTGCAGTCCGGCGTGACCGTGATTGAGGATGATGTTGAGATTCAATCGCTATCCTCGATCGACCGCGCTTCCATGGGAGAGACGCGCGTCAAGCGCGGCGCGAAGATCGACAGCCTGGTGCAGGTCGGGCATTCCTGCGTGGTGGGAGAAGACAACATCATTTGCGCGCAAACCGGCCTGGCGGGCAGCTCCATTCTGGGGAGGAATGTGCTGTTGGCCGGCCAGGTGGGCGTGTCCGGGCATCTCAGGATTCACGATAACGCCGTGGTCTACGCGCAGAGCGGCATCGGCGGCGACGTGCCGGCCGGGCACCTGGTTTCCGGTTCGCCGGCCTTCGAAGCCAGGGAGTGGCTGCGCGCCATCACCGCTTTTCCAAAATTGCCTGAGTTATTAAAGACAGTGAGACAATTAGAGAAGCGCCTCGAGCGGCTGGAAGCCCCTCCGCGAACCGCACAATGATTGATGAAAGCAACAATGGCAGCCGCCGGCCGGTAGCCTATCTGAACGAAACATTTCTCGAGAGCCCGGATGCCCGCGGGCTCCGCATTCTTTCGGAATACCTGGAGCCGCTCTCGCATTTTCGCGACGAGAAAATCCAGGACACCATCGTCTTTTTCGGATCAGCGCGTGTCACCGAAGACGGGCCGCTGGGCCAGTATTATCGCGAGTGCCGCACGCTGGCGCGCCTGATCACCGAGTGGTCCAGCAAAATAGAATCGTCTTCGCATCGCTTCGTGATTTGTTCCGGCGGCGGGCCGGGGATCATGGAAGCCGCCAACCAGGGCGCCGCCGACGCGGGCGGGAAAACCATCGGGCTCAACATCGGCTTGCCCTTCGAACAGCAACCCAATCCCTACATCACACCTTCTCTGATGTTCGAGTTCCACTACTTCTTCATGCGCAAGTTCTGGTTTGCGTATCTGGCCAAGGCTCTGGTTATTTTCCCCGGCGGCTTCGGCACGCTGGACGAGTTGTTCGAAATCCTTACGCTGGCGCAGACTCGCAAGCTCGAAAGCAAGATTGTCATCGTACTTTACGGTTCCAAGTATTGGAAAGAGGTTCTGAATTTCGAGGCGCTGGTCCGCTACGGCACCATTGACGAACATGATCTCAACCTCTTTCAATACGCCGACGATCCGGAGACCGCGCTGGCCATGCTGCAGGACAAACTCACCAAGTATTTCCTGGAGCCTGAAAAGCCGTTGCCGGAGCCGGTCCCCGAAACGCCGCAGATCGCCAAGTCGCGCGTGTGAAGCTTAGCCTCACATCCCGCTGGAAACAGTTCGGCAAGCTGGAGAAGACCTTCAGCGTCCTGGTGGTGCTTTATTTCATCTTGTTGCTGCTGGCGCCGGGCAATGGCTTCACGACTTTTCTGCAGTTCCTCACGGTGGTGCTGGCGCTCTGGATCCTGCTGCGGCTGGCGCGGGCCGGATTGCGTCAGGCTATCTGGCGGCTGCGCAACCGGCTGATTGTCACCTACGTGCTGATCGCGGTGGTGCCGATACTGCTGATTGTTGCTCTGGTGGGAATCGGCGGCTACATGCTGGCGGCCCAAATCGCGGTGTACGTTGCTCGCAACGAATTGGATCGAACGGTGGCCGCCATGCACTCCGCTACCGATGTGTTGAAGCGGGCCGATCCCAAGTCGCGCCCCGCGGTGTTAGCGAGCACTGGCGAGGTCTACTCGGAAACCTACCCACGCATCTCCCTGCTGATCGCCAGCGGCGAAGGCAATGTACAGCGCTGGGGAGAGGACCCAGCTGTCGAACCTCCTCCGAAAGCGCCGGAAGCAGTGAATGGCTTCGTTCAGCGCGGCGGCCGCTACTTCGCGTGGTCGTTTGCCAACCAGGACGGCGTGAAATATCTCGCGATCACACCGCTGAACCGTCATTTTCTGAGCTGGATGGTGCCCGGGTTGGGAGACGTGTACTTTCTTCAGCCGTCCAGTCTGAGCGATCGCGATCAGACAGTACGATACGATAATCCGTTTGGCGGGGGAGGCAAGCAGACACGAGCGCCGGTGAATCTCGGGCAAGACAAATTCGATGTTGCACCGGCGGGCCGCGAGTCGGCCGCCAGCGTGCTGGCGCCGCCTGTGAATCGATTCGACATCAGTGTCTACTGGGGATCGTTCACGCAGGCCGCCGACTGGGACGACGCCTCCAAAACGCGGCGCGCCTTCCTGGCGCTACACACTCGCCCATCTGCCCTGCTCGGCGTGCTCTTCAGCGAACGGGCGGACGATCTGCAAGGTCTCCTGCCGATCATATTCTACGCCGTTGCGATCGCGTTCCTGATCGTCGAGCTGGTGTCTTTGGTGGTCGGAGTGTCCCTTACCCGCACCATCACCGGCGCTGTGCATAACCTCTACCAAGGCACGGCCCGCGTGATGCACAGCGATTTTTCTCATAAGATCCCGGTGTCGGGGCGGGATCAGATCGCCGACCTCAGCCGGTCGTTCAACACCATGACGGAAAATCTGGAGCGTCTGCTGGCGGTGGCCAAGGAAAAGGAGCGCCTGGAGACTGAGATCGAAATCGCGCGCCAGGTGCAGGAGCAGCTTTATCCCAAGGCTGCGCCCGCTCTCAAGACGCTGCGCGTGACGGGTATGTGCGAGCCGGCCCGCATGGTCTCCGGCGACTACTACGATTACCAGGCTCTCTCGGATCATCAATTGGCCATCGCCATCGGGGACGTCGCGGGCAAAGGCATTTCGGCCGCGCTGCTCATGGCCACTATTCAAGCCGCGCTGCGCATGGAATTGCGCGCCGCGCTGGACTCGCCGGCAGCCCACGCCTCCACCAACGGCTTCCATCTTTCGGCCGCGCAAATGGTCTCGGACTTGAACCAGCAGCTCTACGCCACGACTTCGCCGGAAAAATACGCCACTTTTTGCTTCGCGTTGTACGACGAGGAAACGGGCGCCGTCACCTACACCAATGCGGGACATCCTCCGCCCATCCTGATTCGCGGTGGCAGCGCAACCCGGCTGGATGTCAATGGCACCGTGGTCGGCGCATTCCCGTTTTCCAAATACGGCGAAAGCAAGGTACAGCTCGAGCGCGGCGACCTGCTGGTCTGGTATACCGACGGCATTACCGAGCCCGAGGACGCCTACGGTGAAATGTTCGGCGAAGAGCGCTTGATCGAGTTGATCAGCAAGAATGCGGAACGGCCCGATGCACAGATCATCCAAACCGTAATGGAATCGGTCCGCCAATGGACGGCCTCGCCGGAATTATCCGACGACATGACGGTGGTGCTGGCGCGCAAATCCTAGCGCTCACACGCCGGTTGGTCATCAAGCGGCTAAAATAACCACATCCATGCTTCGCTTCCGCAAGCGGCTGCTCCTGATCGGCATCGCAGTGCTGCTGATCCTGGCGGGTGGAACGCTGGGCTTCGTTCTCATCGATCACTACCCGGTGTTCGACGCGTTCTACATGACGCTGACCACCATCACCACGGTGGGATACGGGGAAGTGCACCCGCTCAGCCACGCTGGAAGAATCTTCAACTCGTTTCTGATATTCTTTGGCGTGACTGCCATGCTGCTGGCTGTTGGCGGCATGACGCAGGCTATCATCGAGCTGGAGCTCAACCAATATTTTGGAAAGCGGCGCACCAGAAAAATGATCGAAGCTTTGCGCGACCACTACATCGTGTGCGGTTTCGGCCGCGTGGGCCGTGGCGCGGCGGGTGAGCTGCAGCGCGCCGGCGCTCCATTTTTGGTGATCGACAATAATGAGGAGCGCGTCGAGTGGGCCATCAAATCCGGCATGCTGGCTGTTCTTGCCGATGCGACCGACGACCAAAACCTCCGGGATGCCGGCATTCTTCGCGCCAAAGGCCTCATCGCCACGCTGCAAAGCGACGCGGATAATTTGTTCGTCATCCTGTCGGCCAAAGCCTTGAAACCGTCCCTGCTGATTTCCGCGCGCGTCAATTCCGAACAGAACGAAAAGAAAATGCGGCTGGCGGGCGCCGACCAGGTGTTCGCACCCTACGACATCACCGGAAACCGGATGGCGCAAATGATGTTAAAGCCGCACGTTTTCCAGTTCATCGACTTCACCACGCAAAACATGGGTTTGGATGTCGGCATCGAACAGGTCCGCGTGCCTCCTGGAAGCGAATTCGTTTCCAAGAGTCTGCTGGAAGCTAACATCCGCAGAGAAATGGGCGTCATCGTACTGGCCATCCGGAAAGCGGACGGACGGATGCTTTTTAATCCTCCCGCCGACGCCGCGATCGAAGCGGGCGATTATCTCATCGTCATGGGCGAAGCGCACGGTCTCCGGCGCCTGGAGCAGGTTCTGGCCGAGGTGCGCGCATGAAGATCCTGACCGCCGCCCAGATGCGCGAGGTGGACCGGCGCACTTCCGAATTGGGCGTGCCCAGCATCGTGCTGATGGAAAACGCCGGCCAGCGCGTGGTCGAGATCCTGGAGCACCACTATGCGCCGCTCTCCGCGCAGCGCATCGTAATCTTCTGCGGCAAAGGCAACAACGGCGGCGACGGGATGGTGGTGGCGCGGCAGCTCTACACTCGCGTTCGGCCACGATCGCTCGATGTCGTGCTGGCGGGCGATCCGGCGGAGTTGCGCGGGGACGCCGCGCAGAATTTCAAGATGCTCGAAGCCGTTGGGTGTCCGGTATCGCAAGAAGTCACCGCGGAGATGCAGCCTGCGACGCTCATCGTCGACGCGCTGCTCGGCACTGGAATCCACGGAGCGGCCACCGGCAGGCCCGCGGAGTTGATTCGAGCCATCAATGAAGGATTCACGCTGGCTCGCGTCGTCTCCGTCGATCTTCCATCCGGACTTGACAGCGACTCGGGCGCTATCGCCGGCGACGCGGTGCACGCCGATCACACGGTCACGTTCACCGCGCCGAAGCTGTGCCAGGCGCTCTCGCCCGCCTGCGAGTTGGTGGGCAAACTGCACGTCGTGCCGATAGGAAGCCCGCCGGACCTATACGAACGAGACAACTCCATTTTCCTGGCGCTCTCCGAGCCGTCGTTGTTCGCGCACTTGTTCCGTCCGCGGGCGCGCGAATCGAACAAAGGCACCTACGGCCATGTATTGGTGATCGCCGGAGGCCGGGGCAAAACGGGCGCGGCGGCCATGGCGGGCATCGCGGCGCTGCGGGCAGGAACTGGACTCTGCACTGTCGCCTCGGCTGCATCGGCCATCAACGCCATCGCCTCCCACGCGCCCGAGATCATGACTGAACCGCTGGCCGAAACCGAAGGCGGCGCCATCTCGACGCGTTCGCTCGACGACGGCTCGCTCCGCCGCATCCTGGAAGGTAAGAACGTGATCGCGCTCGGCCCCGGACTGGGCCGCGATCCGGAAACCGTGCAATTCGTGCACCGTGTCGTAGCCGAAATCGCGATGCCGATGGTGGTGGATGCCGACGCCTTGAATGCCTTGGCCAGCCACAATGTGCGCTTTCAGGGTTCGCGCATCCTGACGCCGCATCCGGGCGAAATGTCGCGGTTGACCCAGCAAACCGTGGCGCACATTCAGCACGACCGCATCGCGACCGCGCGCTCCTTCGCCACCGAGCGCGGCGTGCATCTCTTATTGAAAGGGAACCGCAGCGTGATCGCCTCTCCGGATGGCCGCGTTTGGATCAATCCCACCGGCTCTCCCGCCATGGCGTCGGGCGGCACCGGCGACGTGCTGACCGGACTGATCGCCGGCCTGGTGGCGCAGTTTCCGGAGCAAATCGAAACAGCGCTGCTAGCGGCCGTCTGGCTGCACGGACGGGCCGGCGAACTCGGCGCAGCGAAAATCGGAGAGAAGCCGCTTATCGCCACTGACCTTTTCCAGTTTCTGCCCGAGGCCATGCGTGAAGCCGCGGATCATTCACACGGAATCTGAAGAAGAGACCATCGCGCTGGGCGAGAAAATCGCCTCCGAGCTGCCGGCGAAAGCCGCGGTGCTGCTGATCGGCAATCTGGGCGCCGGAAAAACCACCATCGCAAAAGGGATCGTGAAGGGATTGGGGGCGGCGCAACCCGCGGAAGTCTCCAGTCCCACCTTCACACTGATCCACGAGTACAGCCCTAGCGTATATCACATCGATCTTTATCGCCTGGACACGCCGGCGCAGGTGGCGACGCTAGGTCTGGAAGAAATCTTCGACCACGAAGCCGTGGTGCTGGTCGAGTGGGGCGAAAAATTCCCGGCTCTAATGCCGGCGGAACGGATTGAGATCCATCTGCGCTCGACCGGTGATAATTCGCGCGAGATCGAGATATTCGACACTCCTGGCGGCCCGAGTTGCTCACATGCTGGCTAGTGTCTTCAGCCACGAGCAGGACAGCAGTTGTTCATCCGACGTCACTAGAGTGAGGTCATGGTTGCCTCGCTGTAGTTCGCGGCGAACATGGCGGACCAACTTCTCCGGAGGCGTGATTGCCCAAACTCGGACATGGCGTATCCAGCAGAACCTTCTTTCGGCTATTTCCCGCATTATGTTTCTACCATGGTCAAAAGACCATGGCCGGAAGTTCCAGAATCGAGTTTGCCGGACCACGCTTCCGTCGAGCCGCCTGCCTGAATCAACGACGAATCGGGTAAAATGAAGTTGTCTCCCCCGCCGAGTTTGAGCCAGAACATGAGTTCCGCAACGCCCTTCGTACATCTGCACTGCCATACCGATTACTCGCTGCTCGACGGGGCTTGCGAGATTACGCAACTGATGGACCTGGTCGCCGAGCAGAAGATGCCGGCCGTCGCCATGACCGACCATGGCAACCTGTTCGGCGCGGTGGAGTTCTACAACGCGGCCAAGGATAAGGGCATCCATCCCGTGATCGGCTGCGAAGTGTACGTCTCGCAGCAGGGCCACACCAGCCGCAGCGAGACTGATCGCTACAACCACCTGGTGCTGCTGTGCCAAAACCAGGAAGGCTACCGCAACCTGATCAATCTGGTCTCGACCGCGTTTCTGGAAGGCTTCTACTACAAGCCGCGCATCGATAAAGATCTGCTCGCGCAGCATTCCAAAGGCCTGATCGCGCTCTCGGCGTGCCTGCGCGGCGACATCAACGAAACGCTGCTGGCCAATCGCTACGAAGAGGCCAAACGGCTGGCCTACACCTACGCCGACATTTTCGGCAAAGAGAATTTCTTCCTTGAAATTCAGGATCACGGGCTGGATCAGGACAAGATCGTCGTTCCACAAGTCCACCGGCTCTCGGAGGAAACGCGCATCCCGCTGGTGGCCACCAACGATTCGCACTACATGCGCAAGGACGACGCGCGCGCGCACGAGATCCTGCTCTGCATCCAGACCGGCAAGACCATGAGCGATCCGCAGCGCATGCGTTTCACCCAGCCGGAATTCTATTTGAAGACCCGCGACGAGATGCTGCGTCTGTTCGGCGAGCTGGAAGGCGCGCTCGACCGCACTTGGGAGATCGCGCAGCGCTGCCAGGTAAGCCTCGAAAAAGTTAAGGAACCCTTTCCCAAGTTCGATGTGCCGCGCGAGCACTCGACCGATAGCTATTTCGCTTACGTGGCGCGTCAGGGTTTTGAAAAACGCCGCCCGCGCCTGGAAGCACTGAGCAAAGCCGGCGCGTTGAAGCACGACCTGGCCGAATACGTGGAGCGCCTGGATCGCGAGATCCGAATGATCCAACAGATGAAGTTTTCCGGATATTTCCTGATCGTATGGGACTTCATCCGCTTCGCCAAATCGCGCGGCATCCCGGTGGGCCCGGGCCGTGGGTCGGCGGCCGGAAGCTTAGTCAGCTATTCGATGGAAATCACCGATATCGATCCGCTGGAATACGGACTGCTGTTCGAGCGCTTCCTCAATCCGGAGCGCATCAGCATGCCGGATATCGATATCGATTTCCACACCCGCCGCCGGGGCGAAGTGATCCAATACGTCACCGAGAAATACGGGCGCGAGCAAGTGGCGCAAATCATCACCTTCGGAACGCTGGGGGCGCGCACCGCCATCAAGGACGTGGGCCGAGTGCTCGACATCAGTTACGGCGACGTGGACCGCATCACCAAGCTCATCCCCACCACGCTCAACATCAAGCTGCACGACGCGCTCGATCAGGAGCCCGCTATCGAGGACGCGGCCAAGAAGGATCCGCGTCTGAAGGAAGTACTGGACGTCGCGCTCAGAATCGAAGGCATGGCTCGAAACGCCGGCATGCACGCCGCTGGGGTCGTGATTTCGCCGGTTCCGCTGAAAGAGCTGGTCCCGCTCTGCAAGACCAGCAAGGATGAAATTGTCACGCAGTACGACATGGTCGGTCTCGAGAAGCTCGCGCTTCTCAAGATGGACTTTCTGGGCCTCACCACGCTCGACATCATCCAGGACGCGCTCGCGCTCATCGAGCAGCATCGCGGCGTGAAGCTTTCGGTGGAAGATCTGCCGCTCGACGATGAGCCCACTTACCAGATTTTTTCGAAAGCCTTCACCAGCGGCGTCTTCCAGTTTGAATCGCGCGGCATGCGCGACATCCTGCGTAAATATCAGCCCACGCGCATCGAGGATCTGTGCGCACTGAACGCCCTGTACCGTCCCGGTCCGCTGCAAGGCGGCATGGTGGAGGACTTCATCGACCGCAAGCACGGCCGCAAGCAGGTGACTTACGATTTCCCCGAGTTGAAGGAGATCCTGGAAGAAACTTACGGCGTCATCGTCTATCAGGAACAGGTGATGCAGATCTCCAATCGCCTGGCCGGCTATTCACTCGGCGAGGCTGACATCCTGCGCCGTGCCATGGGCAAGAAGAAAGCCGAAGAGATGGCCGCGCAGCGCGAGCGCTTTCTCAAAGGCGGCAAAGCCAACGGACATAACGCCAAGAAGGTCGAAAAAATATTCGATCTCATGGAGCAGTTCGCCGGTTACGGCTTCAACAAATCGCACTCGGCCGCCTACGCATATCTAGCCTACGTCACCGCGTATCTGAAGGCGCACTACCCGCTCGAATTCATGTCGGCGCTGCTGACGTCGGAAATCAGCAACTCCGACAAGGTGGTGAAGTACATCAACGAGTGCCGCGAGATGGGCATTCCCGTGCTTCCGCCGGACGTCAATTCGAGCGGCCGCGATTTCTCGCCGGATGGCCAGGGT
>DATJWJ010000185.1:0-50324 GCA_035501355.1 Bryobacteraceae bacterium
AGGCATTCCGCGAACCCACGTACAACATCCCGGTCTCCGGATCGACAGCGGCGCCGCCCCAATTGCCGCCGCCGCCCGCGCTCGGACGCTGGATCGTCCCGGCCAGTGAAGGTGGCGTGTACAACGGCCCCAGCTTGAACCCCTTCACAGCTTCAAGCGCCATGGCGTGAATCGCGGGCGTGAAGTCCACCAAGTCGTTTTCGCTGGAACCCTGATACTCGTAAGGCGCGGGCTTGGTAGGAAAAGGTTGCGTGGGAGACGCCTCTTCTCCGGGAACATCAGAGGCGGGCACGGGGCGCTCCTCGATCGGCCAGATGGGCTTTCCGGTAACGCGGTCCAAAGCAAAAACGAAACCTTGCTTGGTGATCTGCGCCAGCGCCTTCATGGGTCTGCCATCCACGGTGATGTTCAGCAAATTCGGCGCCGCGGGATTGTCGTAGTCCCACAAACCGTGATGCACGGTCTGGAAATGCCAGACACGCTTTCCGGTCTCGACATCGAGACAAAGGATGGTTTCCGCGAACAGATTGTCGCCGTGGCGATGCCCGCCATAAAAATCCGGTGCGGTGGTGTTGGTGGGGATGTAGACATAGCCGAGCTCCGGGTCCGCGCTCATCATCGACCAAACCGTGGCCTTGCCCGCGTACGCCCAGGAATCGTCTTTCCAGGTTTCGATCCCGTATTCGCCCGGGCGGGGCACGGTATGGAAAGTCCACTTCACCTTTCCGGTCCGCACGTCGAAAGCGCGCAGCCAGCCGGGGATCTGCTCCTTGTTGATGATGTACGACGAGATAGACGCCGGAGTGATGACCACATCGCGTACCACCAACGGAGGGGATTGAACCGAATAGGTGAGGGCGTTGAGAAAATCGCGTTCGCCGCGCTTGGCCCGAGGCAAACCTTCCATTAGATCCACGCGGCCGTGTTGGCCGAAATCCTCGCAAGGACGGCCCGTCTTGGCATCGACGGCGATCAAGTATCCGTCGCCCGTTCCCCAGAAGATTCGTTCGTCCTTACCGTCAGTCCAATAAGCCACGCCGCGCTCGTTCCATCTTGCCGACATAGTTGTGGTGCCGGCCTCGTAGCTTTTCGGGTTGTACACCCAGCGCGTCGTGCCTGTGCCCGCATCTAGGGCCGCCCCAACAGAAGCGGGAGAATTGAGATAGAGGACGCCGCCCACCATCAACGGCGTCGCCTTGAAATTTCCAGTGGAGGGCGACGCGCCGTCGCGCCATCGGTTCGGGTCGATCCGTTTGAGCTCGTCGAAAATGACGCTGGGTGCCGCAGTCCACTCGCCGCCGCCAGGCAGGCTCATGCTGAGCGCTGAGTCGGGTGTCTTAGCCCGCCAGGCGATCTTTAACCTCGAAAAGTTGTCTTTCGTAATTTGATCGAGCGGCGAGTATTTGGTGCCGGCCAGATCGCCGCCATAGGTTTGCCACTCGCCGCGGGCGGTGGTGGGCGGCCCGGCACTTTGAGCAAACAGGGCCATGGCAGCGAATAGAAACGTGATCCCGACCTGACGAATGGTTCTACCAACAGTTGGGTTGCTCATTAAATCCTCGCTTTCCCGACGACAGCTCTTAAGGAATACTAACCCATGACGATGGGTCGCGAGCCAACGAAGGAATAAGCGAACGCGATCGCGGGGCCGGTTGGCGGGCCTGTGTTATGATCCTGGTTAAGATCCACTTTGAGCGCCGGAGAGGTGGCTGAGTGGTCGAAAGCAGCGGTTTGCTAAACCGTCGTAGGGCCATAAAGCTCTACCGGGGGTTCGAATCCCCCCCTCTCCGCCAGCGACAAGTAGGCTACAAGTACTGAAAAAGCTATCGGCCGCGGATGGCGTTTTGTACCAAATTTGTACCAGCAGGCATAACGACATTGGCGCGGGCTTCCAGCGCACTCTCGATGAGGCAACCGCTACGTTGAGCTTCTAGGCGACAACTCGCGGACTCGCCGATCGTTAGCAAGTTCCATGACTTTCGAGGCCACTGCGGTGAACTTGGGTTCTCGATCTATGCTAAAGTCCTCAGGGTACGCGTCACCGGAAATGTTTAGACCGCGGCCATCTCGAATCCAGACGGTAGCGTGGGTCTTCTGACCACCGACCACTTCGATGTGGAATGGAAATTGGTCTTGTGGATACTGCTTCTCCAGGGTTTCCTGGATCAGTAATTCGCACCGGCGATCGCCCAACTGCGTTGCGCATCGATTCCATATGGGAAGCATGTTCATGTTCTAATCCCTGATCTCATCATACACTTCGAGGCAAAGCCACACTGGAATGGAAGCATCAAGCTTCGCGCTTGCGCGAGTTCTCGCGAGTTGCAGCCTATAGCGCCGGCTATTATAGTCAACCCATATGAGATTGCTTGTGCTCCCGTTAATTCTTGCAATCGCTGGCTGCGGTGGACAGCGGGAAGGGACCGTCAAGTACAGCGACTGCCGGGAAATCATACCGCTGAGCAAAAACGACTTCGAGATGCGGAAGATAAGGGGAACAACTTTCACCTGCGACTACGTCCGTGACGCTAACAATCGCATAGTAGGCGGTGAATGCGTAGCGGTGGAAACCGGATTGCTCGGCTCCGGTTGCACGACAGCGTATGTTTACACTATTCAAGAGCTCCCGTTGCCGGGCGGCCAACCAGCGGTTGGGGACGAGGCTGAACGCGAAAAGCTCCGCAAATTGATGTCAACGCCATGCCCCTCCGCGCACGAAGTACATCGAGAGGATGGGATTTGCGTGTGCGAACCGGGATACACAGTTGACCCTTCGGCCACAAACTGCGTACCTATAACGCAGTAATGGGCGGCATCCCGGCGCATCCAGACCAGGATCTGTGGGAAAACCGTTTGCTAGAAGTGGAAAAATCGGGCGCTTCGCCGGATGCGCCAAGAACGCCCATAAAAGGTCGGCCAGGAGTCGACAGTCGGATCTGCTGCGCCTCTCGCGCCAGATCGACTTTCGCCGATATTGCCGCAGCTGCTGGCCAGGCACCACCGAGGCTGAGTTGCCTCGGTGGATACTCTCCTTATTTTCTACCTATAGTTGCACGGCGGCGACGGTTACGCATCCACACCCGCAATCCCAGCAACGACAACGTGACGGGCAGCATTAACCGTGACCACTTGGATTGCGAAAAAGCAAGGAGATAAGGCCATCCGCGGGCTATCGCCGAAATAATGACTACGAAACACGAGCCGGCGATCAAGGCGCCTACCAGCAAACCAACCAGTAAGGATACGGTTTCCCTGCGATCCCTGCCGCTTGTTAGGGAGAACCTCAGCCTCAATGCCAACTTTCAGTCTACGCACGCTGGGAATTGAAAGTAAATGGTCAAATAAATCGATCCACTACGACGCACGAGCCGGCGAAAGTTTGAATGGGTGAGCGGCGGTGTGGCCCGCGTGCTCAAGCCACACCGCCGCTGCAGAAACCTACTGCGCGTACTTGGTCGGGATCTTCTCGTTCACGACGAAAATGTCGAATGTCCCCAGTCCGGTGGTGTAGTCGTATCCCGGGAGCGCCGTGTACAAGCCGTTGCTGCCGACAATCACGTCGTTGAAATACGGACTGCTCGCGCTCGGTCCGCCATTGGCGAGCTGATAAATCAGCGGGCCGGCGAAGCCCAGCTTGTTATGATGCGCGGTCTGGATGCGCGCCCACGATCCCATGGCGAGCGGCGATGAAAGGCTGGTTCCACCGACCAGCTCCTGGGCTCCATCGACGTAAACAATGGCTGAGCAGATGGCCAGCTCCGTGCCTCCGGCGCACATCGCAACGTCCGGCACCCCGCGCCCAATGCCCACGTTCGAACCCTCGCTGGTGGGAACGATCGGCAGCGTGCCGGAGCCGGTGTAAGACTGCCAGAACGGGGGAAATTCAAAGTAGCTGGGACCGCCGCCTCCGGATTCCCACGCTGTTTCCGAATTGTAGGTGTAATCGGCATTGGAAAGCAGATTCGTGCCTCCCACCGCGATCACGTAGGGCGACGTGGCCGGATAGGAAACGTCCGGAGCGCCTGAGAGCGGCACACCGTTGGTCGGCAGAACGGGGCAAGCCGAGCCGTTGTCAGCTGAGGAGGCAAAAGGAGTCATGCCATGCAGCGCCGCTTCGGCGAACACTTCGTCATCCACCAGCATCGCCCCGTCCAAATAGGGGAAAAATTCGCATTCGCCGAACGACATGTTGAAGGCCTTTACCTTGTTGTCTTCTACCGCTCTATTGAAGGCCAGCGCGAGGTCGGAATCAGTCATCGTGGTCGCAACGTAAAAATACAGATGGCTTACTTGCTGTGCGATTCCGGTGGAAGTTTGGGAATCCAAGGACCACTCGTCGGCGCCCGCCGTATCGGGGCTGGCTATTCCTGCGTTGATAACCGTCACCGGAACCTGCGGCAGCTTGAAGCTGGTTTCGTAGGTTCGCAAGTCCTTCACCACTTGAGTCAGATCACCTTCCGCTATGATCCCCACAGCCGTGCTGGAACCGGACGGAAATTTCGCCGCCTTGCATTTAGGATTATCCGATGGGCAGGCGGCATCGTAGGCGATCTGATATTGCTGGGCATTGTAGGTTTCGTTCGCAACCGCCGGCGTCGGGCAGTTCGGAGGTGTGCACGGAACAGTGGTCTTGTGGATATCGGAACGCATCGCGGCCAGGTTATTCAATCCCAGCACCGCCAGAACCGTTCCGGATAGCGAACTCGGTACCTGCGCGTCCTGAATGTTCGCAAAAATCGTGGCACCGTTTTGCGAGAACTTTACCAGCGAGGTGTTGAACGCCGCCTCGGCTTGCTGCGCGGTCCCATCGGCCTGAATCATCAGTTGATTGGGTTCCACCTGGATATTCGAAAATCCGAAGCCGGTAAGGTAATTCTCGACCGCTTGTACCTGCGACGACGTCGCACCGAATTGCGCCACAAACTGATCCAACGTGAGCGATGTTCCGTACAGCGGATCGCCGGGCGTGAGCATCCGTTTGAGCGTAGGCTGAACCTGGCCGGCGTTTTGCATTTTGAGACCGACCACGATATGCAACGGCGTAGGGCCGGCAGCGGATCGAGCTGGGTTGCATTCTTCAGGGAAGGGCCGAGCGCTTTGGTTCCGGTTGAAACCCAGCCCTGACCATGGACAAGCGGCGCCAGCAGAAACGCCAGAACGCTGGAACAAACCAGCACCGGCCTGCGAGCTGCGACGCGGGCAATCTGATTCACAATGGACATCGTCAATGGCTCCTCTCAAGTCATCAAAGTGCGGCGACTACGGTTGCAGTCGTGCCACTACTACAGATCCGAGATCGAGCGAAATTGTTACACAACTACAGAGTGGTGCTGTGTCTTAACTTACAATGATGCGCCTGAGAGGGGGGTAGTGGGTCCATTTTTTGGTGGTGGGCTTATTGTGCTGAATTTGGTGGTACAGGGAAGGAAGACTGGAGTAGGGTTAAAAGCCCCAATCTTACAGTTTTTCGCCCAAGGTCTTTGTGCTCTCTAAAAACTCCTGCACAAAGACGGTCACAAGCTTTCCATTGAGAAGCACTTCCGTCAGCCCTACCGTCTTGAGAAAATCGTCCTTTTCCACCTCTGTTCCAACGGGAAGTGTAATTGGCTCTTTGCTTCCGAGGGGGATGCAGACCAACGGCTTCGTTAAACGATAGGTCATCATGGTGTCATACATGCCGGGACTAGCAACGCAATCATAAGGCCGTCAGATTGCTGCTAGTGATCCCGCACGATGACACGGCGGCGGACTAGGAGCAAGGTTGAACCGGAAAACAAGAGTGCACGATGACACGGACTCTTCTGACGAATCCGACTTGCTCCTAGCCTGACGTTAGAATACAAAACGATCAAAGCCGTTTCAAAATAAAATCCAAGCGGACCCACTACCCTGAGAGGGAGTCTCTTCGTAATGCAAACTACGTGTTACTTCCGGATCTCGTTGCGGAACACCTGGCCGGCCTTCATCACGAAGACCACGTTCCGCACAGCAGTAATGTCGTCTAGAGGATTGCCTCGCACGGCAACCAGGTCCGCCTGCAGACCGGGCGCGACGGATCCGACTTTGTCCTGCAAGCGTAATGACTCGGCGGCGAGGGAGGTCGCGCTCACAATGGCATCCATGGGCGCCTGACCGCCATCGCGCACCCGATAGATGAACTCTTCCGCATTGCGTCCATGCGCGCCCGCCACCGCGTCGGTGCCGAAGATGATCTTCACGTGATGCGCGATGGCTTTCTTCAGCACCGCCGCCATCATCGGCACGCCTTTTTCCATGTACGCGAAGCCTTCTTCGGTGTAGTTGCCGATCCCGAGAAACTTGGGCTTGTTTTCCAGGTAATTGTGCAGCACCAGAAAATTCGGGTCGAAATACAAACCATGGTCGGCGATCATCTGCAAGGTGGCGTCGTCCAAGAACGCCCCGTGCTCGATGGATGTGCATCCGGCCAGCACGGCCGCTCGCGCTCCTCCCGGCGCATGCGCGTGGACCACGGACCGCAACCCCAGCGCGCGCGCTTCTCCGCAGGTGGCCTGCACCTGCTGATCCGTCATGGTCTGCTTTCCACCATCGCGAATGCTGGCCGTGGCGAACAACTTGATGACGTCCGAGCCGTCGTCCTTCATTTTGCGAACATAGGCGCGAATCTGATCCGGCGTTCCGGTGTTCTCCGTGACCGCCCTCAGCGACGTGAGAATGCGCGGACCCGGCAGCGTCCCGGCGTTGATCAATCCGCGCAAGTCGCCATCGATCTGCTGGCCCAGGCTCTGCACCGTCGTGAAACCGCCCCGCAGCGTTGCATAGGCGTTGGCTTCGGCGCGCAGCGCGATCTGTTGCGGCGTTTCCTTGCTGTCGCGCCCGCCGTCGTCGTATCGATTATTGGCGTTGAAGTGGTAGCCGATGTGAACGTGCGTATCGATCCAGCCCGGCATCACGGTCAGCCCGCTCAGATCGTAGGTGGCGGCGTCGCGCGCATCCGCAACCCGCTCGATGCGCTGTCCATTCACGACGATTTCCTGATTCCGCAGAACGTGGCCGCGGCCGTCCAGCAGAGTGGTGGTCTTGAGCACGATGGGCTGAGCGCAGCACGACGCTGCAACAAAGAACACGGCGCTGATAACGTTCTTCATAAGGCTGTGCCGTAGTGTACCTCACCTGGCGGAGGGGCCAAAAGCAGCGATGTTCTACGGCATCCGCCCCAAGCGCTGCCAAAAAAACCATTAGCACCAATAGGTTGCTCTGTAGCCGCGCACCCGGTCCTCCGATTTAATACCGATAGCACCAGCCCGGACGGGCATCCCTTTATGAAGACTATTGGAAAATATCAAATCGCCGGAGAGATGGGCCGGAGCGCCGCGGGAGTAACATGTCACGCGCGCGATCCATTTCGCGATCGCGAATATGTGCTGAAGATTCTCAGCCCCTTGGCGGCTCTCAGCGCGGCTTTCAAGAACCAGCTATATCGAGATTTGGCCGCAAGCTGGGAGCTCGAGCACTTGCATATCGCGAAGGTTCAGGATATTGGCGAGCTGGAGAGCATTGTTTACCTGGCTACGGAGCTGCTGCCGGGCCGTGCGCTCGGGAGCTTCTTGTCCGTCGAGGCTTCCTCTATCCCCGAGAGGCTCACGCTGATCGCGCAGGTCGCGGAGGCGCTGGCATATGCGCATGCTCACGGAGTGGCGCACGGCGACATAAAACCCAACAACATTTTCATTACGGACCTGGGAAAAGCCGCCGTCCTCGATTTCGGAACCGGAAGCTGGCAGGCTCTCTTGCTGGCCTCGGGTGTGCGCTTGAACGGGCTGCTGCCCAACTACCTGGCGCCCGAACAGATTTTAGGTGAGCCCTTCAATGCCAGCTCCGACATCTTCTCCACCGGCGTGGTGCTGTATGAGACCTTGACGGGCGAGTATCCTTTCCAAGCTGCGCCGGGGGTGATTCCGCGCGAGATCGTGCATGCTCAGCCAAAACCGTTGCGCGAGTGGAACGCACAGATTCCCGAAGATCTGGAACAGGTGGTTTTTCGGGCGTTGCACAAAGATCCGCGCGAGCGTTTCCAGACCGCTGGCGAGTTCGCGGCGCATTTGTACACCATCGCGGATCGCGTGCGTCGCGAGCCCCCCGCGCCGCCGGTGGATGTTCGGCCCACGCTCGCGAGCGATAACGTGCCCGAGGAGCTAGCGCCAGCGGAAACCGCCGCGGTTATTCCCGACGGGGCCGCAGCATCGAAACGCGAAGAGCCGGCGCTGGTTGCTGAAACCGTCGTCGAGCCTGAGGCCGTTCAATCGGCTCCGCTCGTTGAAGCCGTGCCGCCTCCGATCGTTGACCGTGTGCCAGCGCCGGCCGCGGTCGCTCCTCCGCCGGTGACGCCGATCCCACCGCCATCCCCAGCCGTTCCTGCTCGGGCGGCCATTCCAGTAATACCAGTGGTGCCGCAAGCGCCGCCTCCACCGCCCATTCCACGCAAAAGGCGTCTGGTGACATTCGCGATGGGCGCGGTGATGGCGCTCGCAATGGTTGGCGTGATTGTGGTTCGCCAGAATAGCGCCGCACCCGGGCGCCAACCCACGGCACAAAAGCCGGCACCCCACCAGATTGATGTTGCACCGGAACCGGCTAAACCAACGCCCTTTGCGGCTCCTCCAACCGCTCCCCAAGCAACCGCTGTGGAAACTCCAGCGCAGCCCACAGCCGAACAGATTCTGCGTGGCTCAGTGAGGCGGCTATGGGAGGCGGGCGAGTACTCGCAGGCCATGCGATTGGTGGACCAGGTGCTGGCAACCGAGCCCGCAAATGCCGAAGCGCGCGGCTGGAAGAGAAGAATCCGCGACGCGCAAGAAGCCGAAGCTGAGATCAAGTAGAGATCCTATGGGACGAAAAATTCTTTGGATGCTTTGGGCGGCCGCGCTACTGGCAGGATCGGCCGCTTTCGTGGGCGCGCAGCCGGTGGCTCGCGTGTCGCCCGGTAAAACTGGCGATGCTTTTCTCACCGGTGCGCCGTTTACGCTCGAGCAGGTGATCCGAATCATCGGCCAGGATGCGATTCCGCTGCGCCGGCGCAAGGAGGCCATCGAGAATCGCGGAGTCGATTTTTCCATGTCTCCAGCGGTGGTGGCGCGGCTCAAAGCGGCCGGCGCCCCGGAAGATGTTCTGAATCTCGTCAAGAGTAAAGCCAAGCCCGCACCTCCTCCGCCTGAACCTCCCAGGCCTCCTGCCCAGGGAAGCGTCAGCATCAATTGCGCGCCCGCCGAGTGCGAGGTCGCGTTGAACGGCGCGTCTCGAGGGTCCACCAATAACGGCGCTCTGGAACTTGCGAGTATCGCGCCCGGCAACTACGCCATCGATCTGGCACGGGCAGGCTATGTGACACGGCAGAATACAGTGACAGTGGAAGCCGGCAAAACAGCGGCCGTCTCGGCGACGCTGGAGCCGACCCGCGAGACGCTGGAAACTTTTGGAAACGCTCTGTTCCAAAAAGTAGTTCGGGCTCTGGGCGGCCAAGAAGCAATGAAGGAACTATCGACGATGCAGGCGGCCGGAAGCGCCACCGTTCTGGCCAGCGACGCGAGAACCGTGCGGTGGGCGTTACGGATGCGCACCCGCGGCGGCCGGGCGCTGTTCCAGGCCACGGCGGGCGCGCTAACCCATGAGGTGCTTTTCACTGGCAGCGAGTTTACGGCTAGCAAGAGCTTGAAGGGGCAGGACGCTCTCGAACTTCCCACCACGTTGGGCTTGATTCACGATAACCAGGTTATGGCGTTGATGTCCCGCCTGGATATGCCGCAATACAAAATACTGGCCGCGGCTTCGGACCCGGTAGCCGGCGCCGAGTACGCGCTAACCGCCGAAAGCGGCACCGATAAGATCTCAGTGGGTCTGGATAGCGACATGCGCCCGCAACGCGTGCACATCACCACCGAAACTGGCATAGGGTCGCTGGTGATCACCTATTCGGACTACTCGCAAGTGGGCCACGCCTGGTATCCCAAGAGCATGCAGGTGAAGCCGGACGGCCAGCAGCGCGGCGTCGAAGTACACTTTGACAGCGTGGATCTGGACACGAAGTCCAAAGACGGCGAACTCCGGCTCAAGGGCAGATTGTTCTCAAATTTTTACAACTGAGATCCGCGCGCGAACCAGCGCCAGCGACATAAACATTTCCGAACCTTTTCCGATTTTGTCTCGTCTAATACGACATGGATCGGCTAAGGCAGGCGGAACAAGAATATCGAAAGGCGTTTCAGGAGTTTTCCGCGCAAGTGCAGCGCGTCCAAAGCCTTACGGCAGAAAAGCATGTCGATGCCAAAATTATCGAAGCCGCACTGCTCGATCTGGAGCGCGCGCACGTCAACTATGACATCTGCCGCGACCGGTGGGTGGAACACTTCCTGCCGGAGACAGCCAAAGCGGCTAATGAACTCGAGCATTCCCATGAGGACTGCATCCGTACCATCGCGGGGCTGCTGTGGGAGAACGCCGGACGTCCGGATGGCACCGCGGACGAAGACTGGCGCAAAGCCGAAGAGATCGTGAAGCAGGCCGCGGCCGCGGTTGCGGCTTAGCTCACGCTCCGCAACATTTCTTGAACTTTTTTCCGCTGCCGCAGGGGCAGGGATCGTTGCGTCCGGGTTTTTCATCCGGGACCAAAGCCTGGTCGTCTTGTTCCTCCACCTCATCTGAATCCTCGGTGAAGAAGACGGGCTTGTGCCCATGCAACATCAGCCGCTGATCCAAAGCTAAACGGACCAGTTCCTGCTCGTCGGCGTCCAGTTCGCCGGCGACGCGCTCAATCTTGTTCAGCAACGCCTGCACGCGCCCGCGCGAGGTTTCGCCCGGCACCGCCAGCGCATAAGCGAACAGGGCCGGCGTCCGATGTCTGGGATGCTTGAAGAACGTTTCCAGGCGCGGCGCTTCGGGCGACAGATTGAGATATCCGACCGCCCAGATGGCTTGTCCTTGAATGTCCTGATCGGGGTCGTCTAGATGTTTGGGCGGATACGCAGCAAAGCGCCGGTCCATGGAGCGCGCCATGGCCTTCAGGGCAGCGGCGCGGCTATGCGGGTTCTGATAAAGTTCCTCGATCGCGCGAAAAACCTTTTCGTTATCCGAGTGCCTGGCCAGCGCCACGGCCACGCCGGCTTTTTCTTCCAGTGCTGCATCCGGGTTCCCGATTACGGCGAACATAGCGCGCCGGACTTCCGGTTCATCGCTCACTTCGCCCAGCGTCTCCCAGCAGGCCTGGCGAACCTTCATATCCGGATCGGTCTTAGCCAATTCCAACAATCGCGCTCGCACTTTGAGAGGAATATCGGCCGGAAAACTCGCGGCCACTTGCGCCCGCAGCGTCGCGGAGCCCTGGTCGAGCATGGCCAGCAGTTCTTCTTCATCCAGAGCGTCGAACTCAGGTGAATCTTCTTCGTTATATTGATCCCAGATGTTGTAGGGCTCGCGCTCGTCGGTGTAATCCAGGCGGTCGAGCGAAAGCAGACGCACGGCCGAATCGATATATCCCAGGGTCCTGGAATCGCCGGGCAGAACGTTCGCGCGCGCGGCTTCGAGCGCCGGGATCGCGGCCGGATCGCCGTAGATTTCGAGCGTCAACGCACCGTCCCAAGGCTCCCGGTCGAGCCGCCGGATCAAAGCTTCCAATATCCGCGGATCGCGGACGTGCAGCGAAGCCAGAACAAACGGAACATCGCCGGCATCGCCCTGTTCCAGCTCATTTAGAAGCTGGAGCAAAGGATCAACTGAGGGCGCGCCTAACTCGACGAAGGCTTGCACCAATTCATCCTCGATATTCAGAGGATCCCGCCGGACCAGCGTCATCAAGAACGGCAATGCTTCCGGGGTGCGGAGATAGCGGAAGATGTCCACCAGCACCTGATCGAGGTCCAGCCGGTCGTCAACATGGTCTTGAGCGGCAAAGCGCAGCAGGTCCGGCAAAGTGCGCTCGGGCTCATCCACCAGCGCGTGCAGAAAGCGGTGGTCGATGCCGGCGTAACCGCGTGCCGCAGCCTCGAGCAGCTTGTAAGGCGGCGTTTCCGCGTACTGTGCCGGCTCGAGAATGAGGTCGGTGCGAACCAAGCGGTGAATCAGCTAGCGCGAGCTATTCGGCTTCCTTGACGACGTGCACGCTAATTTCGGTAGTTACTTCGCGATGCAGCCGCACGGGAATCTTGAAATCGCCCAGCGTCTTGATGGGTTCTTCCAGCGCGATTTTCCGGCGATCGATGGTATAGCCCTGCTTTTCGAGCGCCTCGACGATGTCTTTGGAGGTCACGGAACCGAAGAGCTGATCGTTCTCGCCCGCTTTCTGCGCAATGGTCACGCTCAGATCGGCCATCATCTTGGCCAGGTCGCCGGCGTCGGAAACCTCCTTCGCTTCGCGGCGCAGATGACCCTGTCGCTCCTGTTCGATGATCTTCTTGTTGGCTTCGGTGGCTGGAACGGCCAGGCGTTTGGGCAGCAGGAAATTGCGGGCGTAGCCGGAGGTCACCTTCACCAGTTGGCCGCGGGAGCCGAGCTTGTCGACATCTTCTCGTAAGATCACATCCATTGGAAAACTCCTTAAATTGCCGACGCGAAGGGGATGAGCGCGATATTTCGCGCTTGCTTGATGGCTTGCGCCAGCCGCCGCTGATGCGGCGTACACACGCCCGAGATGCGGCGGGGGACGATCTTACCGCGTTCGGAAATGAATGACGAGAGCATTCTCACGTCCTTATAGTTAATGTCGTCGATCTTTTCGACGCAGAAGCGGCATACCTTCTTGCGCCGGAAATACTGCTTCTTGGTGGCCATGGCCTTGTCGCCGCCGGTGGGCCGCATGGATCCGCTGATGGGGCGTCCGCCTCTTGTTTCCGCCATGATTTACTCCTTTTCCTTTCCGGCCGGAACGCCAGGTAGAGGCGCACCGGGGCGTGGACCGCCGGGTTCGGCGGGACTGGCCGGAGCAGCATGCTCGCCGGGCAGGCTGGGCGCCGCAACCGGAGGCGCCGGACGCCGGGCCGCGCGCTTCTCGCGTGCCTTGCGCCGTTTGTCTACTTTTTTCAGCTTCTCGTCCACCCGCACCGTCAAGAACTTCAGCACTTGATCGGAGACCCGCAGGCGGCGCTCGATTTCATGAACCGTTTCGGGCGTGGCCGTGAATTGCAGCAGCACGTAAAAACCCTCGCTGCGCTTTTCCACGCGATAGGCGAGCTTGCGGACGCCCCACTTCTCGGACTTATCCACATTCCCGCCGTGATTTGCGATTATGACCGTCAACTGCTCGATCAGTTGATCGATCTGTTCTTCCGGCTCATCGGGCCGGATGATAAACAACTCTTCGTAGATCCTCATTCTTCCTCGTTTGAGCCTGGGGCGCGACGATTAAATTTCGCCATGGACTTTTCGACGCCTTCGGCGATTATGGACTCTACAGCCTGGGCAGCGTAGTCCAGCAGCAGGTCCAATTCCTCTCTCTGCGCCCGCTTCAACTTCGCGAGCACAATGCGGGCGCCGTCTTTGTCGCGACGGCCCCCGTGAATTCCCAGGCGAACCCGGGGAAAATCTCTCGTTCCAACCTCGCGCAGGATCGAATCCATCCCGCGATGTCCGGCCGCCGACCCGTTGGGCCGGATGCGCAGCGAGCCCCACGGCAGGTCGAGCTCGTCATAAACCACAACCAGGTAGCCGGCTGGAATTTCGTGCTTAACCAGCAATCCCTTTACCGACTCGCCGCTCACGTTCATGAACGTTTGCGGCTTGGCCAGCATCACTCGCCGGCCCGCTATGCTTCCCTGCCCGACCAATGCGCGCGAATCTTTGCGCTTAACCTGAATGCCGTTGCGCTCCCCCAGCCGATCCACCACCAGGAAGCCGAGGTTGTGAGCGGTGTGTTCGTATTCTTCGCCAGGATTCCCCAGGCCGACCACCAGCTTCTCGAACTCGGGCATGAGAGTCCAGCGCGGTTAGAGTGAATCCCGGTCCGGTCAGCCTTTCTTCTTTCCTTTCTCGGGCTCGGCGGCGGCCGCCTCCGGCTCTTCTTCCTTCTTGCCCTTCTTGATAACCTCCGGCTCGGCGGGAGCCGCGGGCGCGCCTTCCACTCCGGCTTCGGCCGCGGGAGCCACCTCTTCGGCCTTCATCGCGACGCAGTGCGCAATGACCTGCTCGGGCGCGCTGAGGAGCTTCATCGATCCGCTCAAGGCGATATCGCTGGCACGCAGGTTCTGGCCTATCATCAACTCGGATACGTCCACCGTGAAAGAGTCGGGAATCTCATTGGGAAGGCACTCGATCTCGACCTCCCGGGTTACTACTTCCAGCAAACCGCCCTGTAGCTTTACGCCCTTGGGCTCGCCGGTGGTTTGCACGCGAACGTTGACTTGAATGCGCTTGGTCAGATCGATGCGCTTCAAATCGACATGCAGCAGGTTGTCGCGCACCGGATCGCTCTGCCAGTCGACGATCATGGCAGGAGTCTCTTCGCCACCCTGGATCGCCAATTGGAAAATCGTGTTGTGACCGGTGCTGCTGTGCAGAATCCTGGTGACTTCCTTGGGATTCACAGAAACGGCGACGGCGGGCTGGCCGGCACCATACAAAACCGCCGGCGCGAGCCCTTTTACGCGCAAACGGCGGGCCTCGTTCTTGCCGCGTGAATCGCGGCGCTCGGCACTGACTGTAATAGAATCTTTCATCTCATACTCCCGCGGGCGCCCGCCTGCCATGCGACTGGCAATCCGGACGGCCCGGCTGTTTCAAATTCGTTATAGAAAAAGTGTGCTTACCGAACCGTCCTCGTGGATGGATTGAATGGCCCGGGCCAGTAGCGGCGCCACGGACAAAGTCTTAATACGCGTGGACCGCTTGGCGTCGTCGCGCAGCGGAATGGAATTCGTTACCACCACTTCCTGAATTTCGGATTCCTCAATACGTTCAACCGCGGGTCCGGACAGCACCGCGTGCGTAGCGCAGGCGGTGACGCTCACGGCTCCGTGCTTGAGCAGCGCCTCGCCGGCTTTCACCAGCGTTCCGGCAGTATCAATCAAGTCGTCCACAATCAAACAATGCCGCCCCTCCACGTCGCCGATGATGTGCATCACTTCCGCGACGTTCACATCGGTGCGGCGCTTATCGATGATCGCCAGCGGGGCGTTCATATGCTTGGCGAAGGCGCGCGCGCGCTCGACGCCGCCCGCGTCGGGCGAAACCACGGTCATGTCCCTGCGCCCGATGGAATCGAAATATTCGAGCATCACCGGCGCCGCAAAAAGGTGATCGACCGGTACGTCGAAAAACCCCTGGATCTGCGCCGCGTGCAGGTCCAAAGTAAGCACACGATCCGCGCCGGCCCTTTGAATCAGATTCGCAATTAACCGGGCGGAGATGGGCATTCGCGGCTTGTCCTTGCGGTCCTGCCGCGCATACCCATAATAGGGTAGCACCGCGGTGATGCGTTCGGCCGAGGCGCGCTTGAGCGCGTCAATCATGAGCAGCACTTCCATCAAGTGCCGGTCCACCGGAGTGCAGGTGGGTTGCACCACGAAAGCGTCGGCGCCGCGCACATTCTCGAGGATTTGCAGCCGGATTTCGCCGTCCGAAAATGGCTCGACGGAAGCAGCGCCAAGCGTGCAGCCCATGGCCGCACAGATCTTGGCCGCCAACGCTGGGTTGGCGTTGCCCGTGAAGATTTTCATTCGCTCGAATCTCATTCTGCGTACCGGTCTTGCGGCGGCCATAGCGTATGTTCAGAGAAGGCTGCCAACTGCCGCCGCCAAAGCGCGCGGTACCGGCTGCGGCTTACCATCGTAACAGGATATACACGATGCCGGGCCGGATCTTTTCGGAAAAATTCGGCCGCTCGATCCCGCACAGCGCGGCCCCCGAATATCCCGAAGATCGAAGAACCGCTCCCGCTCATCAGCGCCGGTGCGGCCCCCAACTTCAGCAGCTTCCTCTTGATTGATTTTAGTTGAGGGTGGAGGCGGAATACAACTTCCTCGAAATCGTTCCGCCAGGCGTCGGAGTCCGCCCAGGTAACTTTCTGGAAATTCCGTAAGATCTCTGGCTCTTTTGCATGTTCTGGTTCACGCTCCAGCGCGCGGTAAGCTTCGGCCGTGGAGGAGTGGATTTCCGGGGCGATGACCAGAGCCGGCCAGCGCGACGGGCGCTCCGGAAGCGGGTACAACTCCGTTCCGCGTCCCAAACCCAGCGCCGTGCCGCCCAATAGGAAAAAAGGCACATCGCTTCCCAGCTCCGAGGCCAGCTCCATCAATTTTTCGAGCGGCAGCGGTTTTCCAAGCAAGGGAGGCAAGGCCAGCAGGACCGCGGCCGCGTTGGTGGATCCTCCGCCCAGGCCGGCTCCGAGCGGTATGTTTTTTTGCAAAACGAACCCAACGCGGCCTGTCCTCGCAGCAGCGCTCAGGACTAGATGTGCTGCTTTTTCAATGATGTTCCCGGCTATATTCAAGTTCGACTTGATCTCAATCCGGGTCGGTCCGCGGCGATATTCGATCTCCAGTGTGTCGGCCAGCGAGATGGTCTGGAAGATGGTCCGAAGCTCGTGATAGCCGTCCGGCCGCTGATGCAATACCCTGAGATCCAGGTTGATCTTGGCGAGCGAACGAACGCGGACGCGCACCGGCATTAGTAGTGCAGGAGCGAGTAGACATCGTAGCCGTTCAGCCTCTCGCGGCCCTTTAAGGCATCCAGCTCCAGGATGAATCCCAGCCCAGCCACTTCCCCCCTGAGATTCTTAACCAGCCGCGCGACCGCGGCGGCCGTTCCGCCAGTGGCCAGAACGTCGTCTATAATCAGGACCCTCTGGCCAGGCTCGATGGCGTCTTTGTGAATTTCGAGCACGTCGGTGCCGTATTCGAGGGTGTACTCGACGCGCTCTCGCTCGGCTGGAAGCTTTTTCTCTTTGCGTACCGGAATGAAGCCGTAGCCCAGCGCGTAAGCGACCGCGGGCGCGATGATGAATCCGCGCGCCTCGATGCCCAACACGACGTCGATGGGCGTGGATTCGTAGCGGGCGGCGAGGCCGTCGATAACGCCCTCAAAACCCACCGGGTCCTTCAGCAGCGTCGTAATGTCGTAGAAATTAATGCCGGGCCTGGGAAAATCAGGCACTTCGCGGATGAGCGCTTTCAGATCCTGCATCAGGGAACTCGTATTGTACCCTATTCCGCTTTTTTCAAGGCCGAAATCCATGCTTTGGGTGTCGTGCCCAAGGTGCGGCGGAACATCTCCACGAAAGCGCTGGGCTGGCGGTATCCGACCGCAAACGCAACTTGCTTAACCGAATCGCCCTCCACCAGGAGCTCGATCGCTTTCATCAGCCGGAATTGTCTGCGCCAGGATTCAAAACTCAGCCCGGTTTCGCGCCGGAAGGCTCGCTCGATGGTGCGGACGCTGGCGCCGGCGGACTGAGACAGGACCGGGAGCGATGCGGCAGCATCCCGATTCTGCATCACCGCTTCGGCCACCGTAAGCGCCCGGCGGTCTTTGGGCAAGGTCACGAAGCTCGGGATCGGCGCGGCGCGCTGCAGTTCGGACAGGATGAGGTCGCGCACCGAGCGGTGCAACGGATTTCTCGAGCGAAGCTGACCGACCCGCACTGCTTCCACGATCAACTCCCGCAATAACGGTCTTACTTGCAGGACCGAGCAGTGCCGGGGCAGACGGGCGCCCAAATTGCGCCGGAGATACAGGGTTCGCATCGAAACCGCGCCGCGCATCCGAATCCGGTGTGACATTCGCGCCGGAATCCAAATCGCAAAATGCGGCGGGATGATCCAGGAACTGTGGCCGCTCCAGACCTCCATGACGCCGCGAATTGCGTGGATCACCTGGTGGGAGCCATGCCAATGTTCCGGGACGGAGTAATCGGGCGGATAATCGTAAGCCAGAGTTGCGACGGAAACGCCCGCCTTGGGATCGTATTGGGTCAAGAAACCGGTCTGTCGCAAATGAGATATATTATGGCGTGACTGCGGTCTTGCGACAAGGCCCGCGCCGTAGATACTGGACTCATGTCCAGCGCTTCCGTCAGCCCAAATGAGAAACCGTTGCTTGGCTCGGCGCAATTAGTGGCGTTCGCCGCCACTCGCGATCCAGCCAGAGCCAAGGAATTTTACCGCGATACGCTCGGTTTGCGACTCGTTTCCGAGGATGGGTTCGCGATTGTATTCGACGCCAACGGGGTGATGTTGCGAGTGAGCACGGTGCGCGAGATCGCACCGGCGCAATATACGGTTCTGGGCTGGGAAGTCACCGACATCGTAGCCAAAGTAAAGGAGCTGGAAAAGGCCGGCGTGAAGTTTGAGCGCTACTCGTTTCCCGGCCAGGACGAGATGGCGATTTGGACCGCGCCCGGCGGGGTGGCGCGCGTGGCCTGGTTCAAGGATCCGGATGGGAATGTCCTGAGCCTCAGCCAGCATTCGTAGGTAGCCGACCGCGAACGTTGACGCAATTTAAACAAGTTAAACTATGTTTAGCGGCCAACATGAGCAGAACCAGCAAAATTATTGGTTTTTCGGTACACCCGGCTATGGTCAATGAGGTGGAAGCTCTGGCCAGGGAGGAGCGGCGTACTAAGAGCGAGCTCTTCCGGGAGATGCTGCGCGTCTACCAACGCTTCCGAGAGCAACGTGACCGCGACGAAGCCAGTTGGGTCTCGAACCTTATCCGTGAAGCGAGAGCTGAGCGGGCTCGCCGGCCGATGACGGCAGATGAAATCCTTAGGGAGAGCCAGCGACTCAGTCGGGCCGGCGCGCGGCGGGCCAAGAAGCTCGGTATAGAGACCAATTCCACAAGCATAAGCAACCTAATCCATGAGCGCCGCAAGACCCGGGGCTCAGCTTAAAGCCGTTCTCGACACAAACGTCTACGTATCCGCCTTTCACAGTATGCGGGGCGCTCCATTCGAGCTTTGGCGGAGTGCGATCAGGCGTAAGTACCTCCTCCTGGTCTCGCCGGCGATCATTGGAGAACTGGCTTCAGTCCTCCGGGCGGATCTGGCATGGCCGGAAGAGGAGATTGTCGCGCAGTTGAAACTGGTAGTCCGGGTCGCGTCGATGGTCCAACCGACGTTTACTCTGGAAGTGATCGCTCGCGATCGTGACGACGATCGGATTCTGGAATGTGCGGTAGCGGGCAAGGCGGATCTGATTGTCTCCGGTGATCGCCACCTGACTAGGCTTAAGACATTTCAAAGCATCGCGATCGTCCGTCCAGCTGACTTCCTGAGAATGATGCAACATTGACCGTCGGCACGCTCGCAGCTGTGGGAACCGAGGTCGTTATACCTTTAGCAAATCCTATCAACGGGGTGTCTTAGATACTTCGCAAAAAGCGTACACTGGACTCGGTGCTGCTCCAGCTCAAGAACATCCGCAAGCGCTTCGGGGGCGTGACCGCTCTGCGCGATGCCAATCTCGAAGTGGCCGCAGGCGAAGTGCATCTGCTGATGGGCGAGAACGGCGCCGGCAAATCCACGCTCATGAAGATCGTCTCTGGGATGCTGGCACCAGACTCGGGCGAGCTCGTCTGGCAGGGCCGCAGCGTCCACTTCCGCAATCCGGCCGAGGCTGCTTCGCACGGGATCGCCATGGTGCATCAGGAGTCCCTGCTGGCGCCGCACCTGACAGTGGCCGAAAATATCTTCCTGGGACGCGAACCGCGCCGGGCGTTTGGTCTGATCCATCGCGGCCAGATGCTGGAACGCGCCGCGCGCATCATCGAGGAACACCGCTTCCCGCTCGAGGCCGGCTGGCGAGTGGACAAGCTCAGCCCCGCCGGCAAACAAATGGTCGAGATCTGCCGTGCCATCCAGCAAGGTTCCAGCCTGCTGATTTTCGATGAGCCGACCTCTTCGCTGTCCAGCGCCGAAACCGAGGAAGTGTTCCGCATCGTGCGAGCGCTGCGTGCGCGCAACATGGGCGTGATCTATATCACCCATCGGCTGGAAGAGCTGCGCTCCATCGGCGATCGGGTAACGGTGTTGCGCGACGGCGAAACGGTGCACTCGGGCGCGCTGCGTGCTATCTCAGCCGATCAGCTGATCCGCCACATGGTGGGGCGCGAGGTCTCGACTATTTACACCCGCCCGGCCCTGCCGCCCGGCGAGGAGCTGCTCGGTGTTCAGAACGTCACGCGCGCTCCGGTGCTTCACGACATCACGTTTTCTCTGCGCGCGGGAGAGATCGTCGGAATGGCCGGATTAATTGGCGCGGGGCGTACGGAGCTGTGCCGCGCGTTGTTCGGCGTGGATGCCATCGATCGGGGGAGCATCCACTGCGCCGGTCAAGTGCTGCGCGTGCGCTCGCCTCGCGACGCGGTGCGCGCCGGAATCGCGCTGATTCCCGAGGATCGGCAGCGTGCCGGACTGGCTGCCGGCTTGCCGGTGGGGCATAACTTGACCATGCCGGCGTTGGCTGCGGTCTCTCGATTCGGATTCTTGAACCGGGCCGCCGAGTCTCGCGCCGCCCGGGATCTCACCGCACGATTTCGCATTCGCGCCGAGTCCGCCGCGCAACTGGCAGGCCGGCTGAGCGGGGGCAATCAGCAAAAAGTCGTCATCGCGAAATGGTTGCTGGCGCGCTCGCGGGTGTTCTTGTTCGACGAGCCCACGCGCGGAATCGATGTTGCCGCCAAGCTGGAAGTTTTTCAGGTGATGGACGAGCTGGCGCGCCGCGGAGCCGCCGTTCTCATGGTGAGTTCGGAAATGGCGGAGCTGCTGCAAGTGGCCGACCGCATCCTGGTGATGCGCCAGGGGCGAATCAGCGGTGAATTGCCGGGACGCACGACAGCCGAAGCCATCCTGCGCTATGCGGCCTTCCAATCCAGCGCCGCGGCGGCCGGAGACCAGGCGGGATGATCCAGCGGCTGCTGCCGTTCTTCACCCTGATCGCGCTGTTCATTATCCTTTCCATCGCCTCCCCGAACTTCCTCACCGCCACGAATCTATCGAGCGTAGTGCGGCAGACGGCGGTAATCAACATCATGGCGCTGGGCATGACGGTGGTCATCATCGCCGGAGGAATCGATCTATCCGTGGGCTCGATCCTGGCGCTGGCCGGACTGCTCGGCGCGATGACCATGGAGCATAACGGAATCGCCATGGGCTTGATTGCCGGTCTGATTATCGGCGGAGCATGCGGCATGGCCAACGGATTGATGACCACCGGCCTCCGCATTAATCCGTTCATCGTGACACTAGGCACTATGGGAATTTATCGCGGCTTGGCGCTCATTATTTCTAAAGGCCTGCCAGTTCACGAAATTCCGCCATCTTTTTCTTATTTAGGCGAAGGAACCCTGCTGGGTGTGCCGTTCGTGCTCTGGATTCTGCTATTGTGCGCCGCCACTGTCCACGTAATTTTGGAACACACACGGTTGGGCCGCTATGCGTTTTCGATTGGCAGCAATCCCGAGGCAGCTTTTTACGCGGGTGTGCCGGTGCGATTCCACACCACCGCCGTCTACACGCTGGCTGGCTTGCTCACCGGCCTGGCCGGAATGATCGAGGCCTCGCGCTTGATGACCGGCCAGCCGACCAGCGGCCAAGGCTACGAGCTCACGGCCATCGCGGCGGTCGTAATAGGCGGCGGCAGCCTGCGCGGCGGCGAAGGCAGCGTGTTGGGAACGCTGGTGGGCGCTTTCATCATGGGACTGCTGGCGAACGGCAGCGATCTGCTGGGAACGAATCCCTATTGGCAGCAGGTGATCATCGGCGCGGTCATCATTCTGGCGGTGGCCTTCGACGAAATGCGCAAGCGGCGCAGCTAGCGGGCGCTCCGGTCCAGCCCTCACTAGAACTATCTTCCCAAGGATAGGTCCTGATACGGTAAGTGTCACAAGAATAATTGGCATCGGACTTAGGGTCTTTCTCCGATTTCGCAATACCGGGTTGGGCTGATAATTTACCAATAGCGATGGAGGAATCCGTTGCTGAGCCGATGGAAAAAGTTTCCTGACGAGAGGAGAAAGCAATGACACGAATCACCAATCTGGTTTTGAAGCTGAAAGTTCTCAAAGACACGCGCGGACAGGACCTCATTGAGTACGCGTTGATGGCGGGTTTCGTGGCGGTCGCGGCGGGCGCGGTTATGCCCAGCGTGGCCACCAGCATCAGCACCATCTTCAGCAAGATCTCCAGTGTGATGGCGGCTGCCGCGTCACAGAGCTAAGACCACCGAGTTCGTTATATCGCTTTGGCGCCGGACAATACCCGGTGACCTCGTGTCGAAATATGCCAAATGTGCCTCCTCTAGAGGACATTTGAGGCATCCGTGGCGGTCTCGAAAGGACCGCCACGTTTCTTTGCCGGCCTAGGTCTTCTTCACGTACTTCTTGAAATCCTTCGGACCCACTTCCGCTCCGTATACATTGCCGTCGTGATCCACCGCCACGCCTTCCGACATGCTGGAGCCGCCCTTGGGATCCGGGTCCGGAATGAACGCCGTGACCTTGCCGTCCTTGATGCTGCCGATTCTGATGCCGCGATGACAACCGGGATTGTGTCCATAACCGTCCTGGTCTCTGGATTCTGAATCCGTGACGTACAGCATATCGTTCTTGGTGATGAAGATGCCGCTGGGGCGTCCAAACTGCTTCCACTCGGCGATGAAGTTGCCATTCTGATCGAAGATCTGGATGCGATTGTTGGAGCGGTCGCCCACAAAGAGCCGTCCTTTGGAATCGAAAGCCAGCGCGTGCGGTCCGTCGAACTCGCCCGGTCCGCTGCCCTGCTTGCCCCATTCCTTGATGAATTTTCCGTTCTTGTCGAACTTCACGATGCGGTCGTTGGGGCAATTGCAGCCGGCGTGGCCGTCGGCAACGAAGATGTCGCCGTTGGGTGCGACTACGACATCGGTGGGGGCGCCGAACTCGTCCGGGCCAGTGCCCGAGACGCCTTTTTTGCCCAGGGTCAGGAGGATCTTGCCATCGGGACTGAACTTGATCACCTGCAGACCCTTGCTTCCGTCCTTGGCCTTCTGATCGTCGGTTACCCAGACATTCCCGCTTTTGTCCACGTAGAAGCCGTGCGGCTGAACGAACAGCCCGGCGCCGAAATGGCGCAGCAGCTTGCCGCTGGATTTGTCGAATTCCAGGACCGGGTCTAGCGTCGACTTCTCGCAATTATTTGCGCCGCAGCGATCATACGCCCAGATGTTGCCGTCCGGACCGATGTCCACGCCGGCGGTGGAACCCCATTTTCTTCCGTCGGGAAGCTGCGCCCAGCCAGTGACGGTCTGGTAGGGGTTGGGCGCGTCATTGGGCGGCGCGGCGCTGGGCGGCACATCCGTCTTCGCTGCTGTCGCAATCATGGCCACGCCGGCGGCGGCCGCCAGCGCGAATAACGCTCGTCTTGTATTTGGCATTAGAACCTCCTTCAAATCGTGTAAAACATAATAATACTTCCTTGCCCATCGCGCGTGATACCTTGAGTAGCATCTTCACCGAGCCGGGAGGAACCTATGTTGAGATATTCGCGCCGCGCACTCTTGCTGGCTGCCTGCGCCGCAGCCGTTTCATTGGCTCAAGCGCCGCGCCCGATGACACTGGTGGACGTCATGAATGTGCCGCAGGTCAGCGATCCCCAACTCGCGCCGGATGGCCGCGCGGTCCTGTTCGTCGAGGCGGAAGCCAATTGGAAAGCCAATAAGCGCGTTCGCCATATCTGGAAAATAAACGCCGACGGCTCGGGCCTGGCGCAGATGACCAATGGAGCCGACGGCGAGGGCAGTCCGCGCTGGTCGCCGGACGGCAAGAGCATCGCCTTTATCGCTAAGCGCGGCGACGAGGAGGCGAATCAAATTTTCGTGATTTCAGTGGCGGGCGGCGAAGCGCGGGCGCTCACGCATCACGCCTCCGCAGTTTCCGAGATCCAATGGTCGCCCGACGGCAAGAGCATTTACTTCCGCGCGCCCGACGCTAAGACCGAGCAGCAGAAGGCGCGTGAAAAAGCCAAAGACGATGTGTTCTTGTTCGACGAAAATTATCAGCAGCAGCACATCTGGCGTGTAGACGTCGGCGACAAATCGGAACATCGCATCACCCAGGGCGATTATTCGGTGGCTTCATTCCAGCTGTCCGACGACGGCAGCAAGATCGCGCTGCATCGCGCTCCCAGTCCGTTGCTGGAGGACAGCGATCAGAGCGAAGTGTGGGTCATGGACTCAGGCGGCGCCGGCGCAAGGCGGATCACGCACAATCGTGTTGGAGAAAGCAATGCCATGCTTTCGCCGGACAACTCGCGCGTACTGTTTCTGTCGCAATCCAATCAGAATTTCGAAATCTATTACAACGCCAAGTTGTTCGTCGCGCCGGCCGCGGGCGGTGACGCGCGGGTTTTGATGCCCGACTTGCCGTATGAGATCGAACGCGCCGCGTGGTCAAAGGACGGTAAAGCGATTTTCTTTCTGGCCAATATGGGCGTGCATAGCGAACTTTTCAAAGCCGGTCTGGACGGAGGAAAACCCGAACAGCTTACCAACGGCAAGCACACCATCAGCGCCTGGACGTTTGCGCGCGCGGCCGATCGCCAGATTTATACGGTCAGTGAAATGTCGAGCCCGGGCGAAGTCTGGCTGGCCGGCGAGTCGGCCTCGTCGCCGCACAAAGTAACGTCAGTCTTCGAATATCTAACGCGCGATTTCCGGCTGCCCCGGCAGGAAAGCATCGAATGGAAAGGCAAGGACGGAACCACGGTGGAAGGCTTGCTCTATTATCCGCTCGATTACGCCGCTGGCACGCGCTACCCGCTGGTGGTTCAGACCCATGGCGGCCCGCAAGCCTCCGACAAATTCGGCTTCGGCGGAAGCCAGAACTACGTCGCGGTGCTAGCCGCCAAAGGTTACGCAGTGCTGCAACCGAATTATCGCGGCAGCACCGGCTACGGCGACACGTTCCTGCGCGACATGGTTGGGCATTATTTTCAGAACGCACATCTGGACGTGCTCGCGGGCGTGGATTACCTGATCGCACAAGGCATCGCCGACCCCGATCATCTGGTCAAGATGGGCTGGAGCGGCGGCGGCCACATGACCAACAAAATCATTACCTATACGAACCGTTTCAAGGCCGCATCGTCGGGCGCCGGCGCAGCCGACTGGGTCTCGATGTACGCCCAAAGCGACACGCGCACTTTCCGGACGCCCTGGTTCGGCGGCACGCCCTGGCAGAAGGACGCGCCCATCAATGTTTATTGGGACAACTCGCCGCTCAAAGACGTCGCCAAGGTCACGACGCCGACTATATTCCTGGTCGGCCAGAACGATCAGCGAGTGCCCGAACCGCAATCCATCGAAATGTATCGCGCGCTGAAGAGCAATGGCGTGCCGACGCATTTGTATGTCGCGCCGCGCGAGCCGCACGGTTGGGAAGAACTGCGGCATGTGCTGTTCAAAATGAATGCGGAGCTGGACTGGTTCGAGAAATATGCGATGAATCGGCAATACACCTGGGAGCAGGCTCCGGCTGCGCAGTAGACCGTGGAAGTCTATCTGATCGACGGTACTTACGAGTTGTTCCGCCACTATTACGCGCTGCCGTCTGCCCGGGATAAGAACGGTCAGGAAGTGGCCGCCGTGCGCGGTGTGGTCGGTTCCATTCTCGGGATGATCAAGCAGGGTGCGACGCATTTGGGGGTCGCCACCGACCACGTTATTGAGTCCTTCCGCAATCAACTTTGGGCCGGCTACAAAACCGGTGAAGGCGTGGAGGCCGATCTTTTGAGCCAGTTCCCGTTACTCGAAGACGCGCTCACTGCGCTGGGCATTGCGCTCTGGCCGATGGTTGAATTCGAGGCGGACGATGCGCTGGCATCGGCTGCAGCGGCGGCGGATCGAGACACCCAGGTCGATCGCGTGATCATCTGCACGCCGGATAAAGATCTGGCTCAATGCGTGCGCGGCACGCGAGTAGTGCAGCTGAATCGCCGAACGCGGACCATCTGCGACGAGGCCGGCGTGGTCGCCAAGTTCGGCGTACCTCCGGCGTCGATTCCCGATTACCTCGCTCTGGTGGGCGACGCGGCCGACGGCTATCCCGGACTGCCCGGCTGGGGCGCGAAATCGACCGCAGCGGTGCTGGCGCGCTTCGGCCATCTGGAATCGATTCCCGAAGATTGGCGCGAGTGGCACGTGAACGCTGCGAGCGCCGGCGCTTTGGCGGCCACGCTGACGCGCGAACGCGATCAGGCCTTTTTGTTTCGCACGCTCGCCACGCTGCGCGCGGATATTCCGCTATTCAGCTCCATCGACGAGCTACATTGGGGCGGCCCTACACCCGCGTTCGACGAATGGGGCGCGCGGCTGGACGCGGCGGTGACGGAAAAGACCGCGCCACGCTCGCGCAGCAAGACCGGCGCCGGCGCACGATAGCATAAGAATCGTGCAGCTTCCCGTGAATCCGCCGCTCCTGCCGATGCTGTCGAAAAGAATCGACCAATTGCCGGCGGAAGGCGAATGGATTTTCGAACCCAAGTGGGATGGGTTCCGCGCTTTGATCTTTCGCGACCGCGACGAAATCCTGATTCAGAGCCGCGACGAAAAACCGCTGAACCGCTATTTCCCGGACCTGCTGCAGCCATTGCGCGCGCAGTTGCCGCCCCGCTGCGTGCTGGACGGCGAAATCGTCATTGCGCAAAACGGCCGGCTGGATTTCGACGCATTGCAACTCCGGCTGCATCCCGCCGCGTCACGCGTGAAGCTGCTGTCCGAAGAAACACCGGCCTCGATTGTCTTCTTCGATCTGCTTTGCGAAGGCGATCGCGATCTGCGGGGCCAACCTTTTCGCGAACGCCGCCGGGCGCTGGAATCGATCCTATCTTCCGCCGTTCCGCCGATTCATCTGACGCCGGCCACCGAGGAGTCCACCGTGGCATCCGATTGGTTCGCTCGTTTCGAAGGCGCGGGGTTGGATGGCGTGATGGCGAAACCGGCTTCCCTGCCCTATGAGTCGGACAAGCGCGTGATGTTCAAGGTGAAGCACGAACGCGATTGCGACTGCGTTGTGGCCGGGTTTCGCTGGCACAAAAAAGGCGAGGGGAAGTTAATCGGGTCGCTGCTGCTGGGACTCTATGACGATTCGGGCGCGCTGCAACACGTCGGCGTCTGCGCCAGCTTCACGCTAGAAAGGCGGCGTGAGCTGGTGGACTTTCTCGCGCCCTATCGCGAGAATGCGCTGGCGCATCATCCGTGGAAAGCTTGGGCCGGCGATGGCGAGACATCCGGCCAATCGCGTCGCATGCCGGGCGGGCAGAGCCGCTGGAGCCAGGGCAAGGATCTGTCATGGGAACCTCTGCGGCCGGAGCTGGTGGTGGAAGTCGCCTATGAGCACATGCAGGGTCCGCGCTTCCGTCACATGGCGCAGTTTCGCAGATGGCGTCCCGACAAAAAACCGAAGGACTGCACCTACGCTCAACTGGAAGTAGTCCCGCCGCAGGAATTGATGGAAATCTTCGGACGTCGGCGGCGCTAACCGCGCGGCCTCTTTAGCTCACGCCACTCGCGGGTGGGGTCGTCGTCCGGATCGGGAGTCTCTTGCGGCGGCCTCAGATCCTCGGGGACGTGACGCAAATTCACGCGAATCCGCGTCCAGGTGGAGGATCGGCCTCGCATCGAGTCCACCAAAACGTCGTCCACTACCAGCAGCCGGGCCGCGGCGGCGTGTTTCTGTTTCCAACGTTCCAGACCCGCTAGCGCTGCTTCTTTGCTGGGGGAATTCGCCACCACGATGAGCGGCATCTTGGTGCGTGGCGGTTTCACCCGCCCGGTTTTCGCCCGTGATGGAGCGACGCGCGGCGCTTCGCCCTCCATCTTGCGGAAATGCGGAGGCCAAGGCGCGTCACCGAGTCCCTCAGCCTCGTCTCGGGCCGCAAGCTGGAGCAGTTTTTCAAGGGATCCCGCCGCTTCGTCCATCCTGGCGTGCGGATCGCCCAGCTTCGCGAAACGCTGCGGCACGGTGAGCACGGTGAAATCCGCCGGATCGCAATCCGGCACCTCATGCCAGTGGAGCGGCGTGGACACGCGAGCGTCGGGCAAAGGCCGCACCGAATACGCCGAGCAGGTGGTGCGGTCCTTGGCGTTCTGGTTGTAATCCAGGAAAACGCCGTGGCGCTCCTCTTTCCACCATTTCGAACTGGCCAGCTTTGGCACGCGCCGCTCCACCGCGCGCGACAACGCCACCGCGGCTCGGCGCACTTCGCTGAAAGTCCAGCGCGGATGAATCCGCACATTCACGTGCATGCCGCGCGAGCCGCTGGTTTTGGGCCAGCCGCGCAGCCCCACTTCTTCCAGCAGCGCCTGCACTTCCTGCGCAACCGTAAGCACATCCGCCCAACTAACGCCTGGACCCGGATCGAGATCGACGCGCAGCTCGTCGGGATGGTCGAGATCGGCAGACCGAACCGGATGCGGATGCAGTTCGATGCAGCCCAGGTTGACGATCCACGCCAGTCCCGCTGCGTCGTCGACCACCAGCTCTTGCGCGGTGCGGCCGGAAGGAAAGGAAAGCGTCACGGTACGCAGCCAATCGGGATGGTCGGCGGGCGCGCGCTTCTGGTAAAACGCCTCACCCTCGGCCCCGTCGACGAAGCGCTTGAGCACGATCGGACGGTCGCGGATCCCCGCCAGCGCGCCGGGTGCAACCGACAAGTAATAGCGCACCAGGTCGAGCTTTGAAAGCTTGACCTGTTTTGAAAAATACGGCTTGTCGGGGTGCGTGACCTTGACTTCGCGCCCATCGATGGATAAAACTTCGGCCGCGTCTTTCCCCACAGACACAGGCTACACCGGCGGCACCATCGGTTTCTCGGACGCTTCGACTGGTTACTTGGCTTCGCCTTCGAACTTGATGGTTGAATCCACGGTGTAAATTCGGACGCCGGTTCCGAGCGGGCGCAGCATTTCGAGAACAATGGCTTCGCCCCGAGTTCGCATCGTGAAACTCGAGCTGCCCTCGCGCTCCACCGGGAATTGGCGGGCGCCAAACGGGGCCAGCTGGACCTCAAACGCGCTGGAACAAAGCGGCGTAAGTTCCACCGTTGTGCGCGATTTGCCCGGCACCGAGTACAGATTTCCCGACGAATAACACAGCCAGAGCTGGGCGAATTTCTCGGAGGTGTTCACCACCGAAACCTGGTCTCCGTGCATTTCATCGATGTCGGTCGAAAAGGAAGGATTGCGCAGCGGATAAGCGACTTCGCGCGCGGTGCTGCGCAACTGGTTGTCGACCACACATTCGGTGTGGCCGGAAACTGCGACCACCGGAGACAAGTCGGTGGACGGAACTCGTTCGCGCACCTTCACCCAGGCAGCGCCGGTTTCTTCGTTGATTTCGAGGCGAAAACTAGCTTGTTCGCCGGGGGCGAGGGTCAGCGTCAACTGCGGGTGATCGACCAGCGCCACTAAGGCGCCGCTGGCCCGGTGCGCTTCCACTTCCAGCGTCACGGCGCGATCGCCTAAATTCCGCAGATCGACGCTGGACCAGCACGACGATCCGTATGCCAGGGATGGCAGAACGCTTTCGACGATCCGCTCCTTGCCCGAGGCCAAGGCGGAAACAGCACACAAAAGGACGCAGACCAGGCGCGGGCCCATCACTCCTCTCTTCGACAGAATGGGCCGCGGAGTTGAACCTTATTTATGCGGGAACCGGAACCACGCAGCCGGTCAGCCGGGTGGGCTTCACGTTCACGGACATGGAAAGATAGGTGGCTCCGGCCAAGGTTTTTGGAACCGCGTCGTACAGGTCCAAGTCGCTGGCGTCCTTGGGAACCAGGAAACCATCCGCCAGCTTGAGGCTGCTGAGATGACCGCGCACGAAGTCGGAATGCTCCCTCGGAATCGCGATGTATGTTCCGGAACGCAAACGAAGGCCTTCATGGACGCTCGAACAGGCCGCGGCCGTACAAGCGACATCCACTGGTCCGGAACCCAGGATCCATTGATGGTCGAGCCCTTGCGTTTGCAGATTAGCCACGAGCGCGCGCATGGCCACCAGCGCCGGCCCAGCCACCACCGGCATGGAGAGCATCGGCAGGTAAGATAGCTTGCTGGAATTGCTGCCCATTTCAAGGAAGGCCGACACAAAGGTACCGAATGCGGATTTTCTGCGGTCCTTCATGAAGCAACTGAAACCCAGTTTTCCGATGCCGTTGGACAACGCGATGGATTGCGACTCGGCGGTGGTCTCCTGCAACGGAATGTTTGCGGCGGCGCTGGCCGGGGCGGCTGCGGGTTTGGCGGCTTTGCCGGCTGTTTTGCTCCCACCGCCGGGCGAAAAAAACGCACCCAGTATGGTGGAAGCCAGCGGCATGCCAGCGGGCGCCTGAGCAGCCGGCGTCTTGGCTTGCTGCTGCTGTTGTTGCATGTCCAGATAAATTCCGCCCGAGGCGAATCTCTCAAACTGCTGCGCGTCGCCCGGGCTGAGTCGAAGCCGATTCAGGCGCAATTCCACGATCGTGTCGCCGGAGGGATGGAGCATCTTGGTGGGAACTTCCGAGGCCGGGATGAGCGCGTGCTGGTCCTCATCCAGGTGAAAGAACACCGGCTCACGGCCGAAGCCCACCACGCCCGAGCTGATCGCGGACTCTTCGATAATGGGCTGCCTGTTGCTCAGTTCGCTCAGACCGGTGCCCTTGTTTTGTCCGAGGCCGGTGGGATTAGAAAGGGATTCGGGCTGCCTGGCGGTGCCTTTGGAAATTACAGAAGAGCTGCGCGACTGGCCGGTCGACGATCGGGCCGCGGCTGCATGCCCGATCAGCATTTTCGACGGCACGCCCATGCGCTGGGCCCAGAAATCGGCCACGCCGGGAGCTGCAGCTGTTCCCGTTTGGGTCCAGGCAAGCTCCTCGAATTCGGAAAATCCCAGAAGCAGGGCCGGTGCGCTCAACAGCAACGAGCGGCGATCGGTGTTCATCGGGAGCCCTTTCTCTGGGTGCCATTGTAGCTCTATCAACGAGCTAGCGCCATCAACGCGCGATATGCAGGCGCTCGACGCAAGTGATCGACTCTTCCACCGAAATTACCGCGATGCCTTTGGGATTGACCAAGGTGGCCGCTGCTGTTGCCCGCCAGGGCGCCCACGTGATGGAGTGTTCCATTCTTCCAAAGAGCACCACCAGCGGAATACCAAACGCGGCGGCGATGTGCGCCGGTCCGCTGTCATTGCCGAAGAAAAGCGAAGCGCCGGAGATCAGGCTCATGATTTCGGCGAGCGGAGCGCCCGCTATAACCCGAAAAGAACGAAAGGGACTCAAGTCGTCGCTCGCGGCGCCGATGAACACCGGCTCGAGCTTCGAAGAGCGGCGAACGTGCTCGGCCACTTGGACGAAGCGCTGCGCGGGCCAGGTTTTGTAGGCGGCCGCGGCGATGGGATGGAAGATCGCGTAAGGCGGCGCTTCGGGCGGCGGAGCGGCGAAAAGGCGCGCGCGCGGAATGTCTTGCTGAGGGCATCCTAAGTAAAACATCGCGGATGCCAGGTGCTCGGCGGTGTGGACCGGACGTTCCACGCCAAGTATTTCCTGGGCCCGAGGAATGGGCACATTGTAGACGAACGCGCCGCGATGATGTGCGAAGCCCGCGCGAATTTTGGCTCGCGACCCGGCGGTCAGAAACATGCTGCGCCTGCCGCCGTGCAGGTTCAGACATAACTGGGGCCGCCATCGCCAAATGGCGGCGAAGGCCGGATCCAGAATTGCCGACACCGCGGGATTGCCTTCGAAGATGGCGCGAAACCGGTCTTCTACGACGATGCCAATCTCGAGATCCGGGCGCGTGTTTTTCAGAATCTCGAAAGCCGGCGTGGTCAAAACGCAGTCACCCATGGAACGCAGCCGCACGATCGCGACGCGTGCTCCGCGCGGAACCCGTTCCAAGGCGCCAGAGTTCATCGCAGTTGCAGCGCGGCTTCCCGGACGCGATCGGCGCTGACACGCGTCATGCAGCGATGGTCAATGGGGCACTCACGCAGAAGACAGGGGCTGCACTCGACCTTTTCGCGGACCACAGTTGCGAGCGAACCAGTAGGGCCGGTGGCAGCTTCATCGGTGGGCCCGAAGATCGCAACGGTGGGTACCTCTAAAGCGGAGGCGATGTGCATCGCACCGGAATCGTTGGTCAGGTACAGCGTGCAGGCCGCGGCCAAGCGGATGAATGCGCCGAGCGTGGTCTCTCCGGCGAAATTGTGAACCTGGATTCCTTGATTCTTTATCGGCGAAGCCACCTGTTCGCAGAGCGCACGCTCGCTTTGAGAGCCGAAAATCGCGACACTGGCGCCGAGCTCCGCGGCCAGACGCGCGCCCGCCTCGGCGAAGCGCTCCGGAAGCCAGCGCTTGGCGCCGCCAAATGCCGCACCGGGACTGATTCCGACGGTAGGCCCTTTTAGACCGGCTCCGGCCAGGCGACGAACCCCGGAAACACGCAATTCGGCCGAGCGGCTGAGGCGCACCACCGGATCGGTTGGAATCGTGTCGATCAAACCGGCTCGCTGCAGCAGCGCCAGATAATAAAACCGCTGGTGCTGGGGGATCTCGCCGGGCGCGGGCACCGGGATAGGGTCGCTGAGCAGCAGCCCGCGTCCATCGCGCGCATAGCCGATGCGGCGCGGAATGCCCGCCAGCCATGCCAGCAGCGCCGCTTCGAAGGCGTTTTGCAGCAGAATCGCGCAGTCGAAGCGCTCGCTCCGCAGCATCCGCGCCGCCTTCCACTTGCCCATCAGATCGCTGGCGCCTCGGCCGGCCGTCAATGGAATCACGCGGTCCGCGAATGGCTCCTGTTCATACAGCTCCGCGACCCACGGCCGCGCCAGAACCGCGATATAGGCTTTCGGAAAACGCGCCCGGACAGCCTCTAGCGCAGGCAGGCTGAGCACGGCGTCGCCGACCCAATTGGTGGCGCGAACCAAAATGCGGGAAAAGTCGGGCAATAGTCATTTTAGCGCCTAGTCATTTCAGCGCCCCGGACAGGAGAATATAGATATTTTCGATAACACTCATAATGCGCGGGAAACGGCGGATTCCTGCCTGATACTAAGAACGTGGAGTAACGTATGAATCTGGGCGCAGGCACTTCGCCCGCCAGCCTTGGCCAACCAGTATCTCGCGGACCCTGGCGACGCATCGAGCGAGAGTTCGCCGCCACCGGCGATGCCTCCAACGTCCAACTCAGCCTGATCAAGGCCATCGACGAACTGGCCGAGAGCGCTTACGCGGCCGCAATCGAACCCGTGTTGCCGCAAGGGGCCGCGATGGTGGCGCTGGGCGCGTACGGCGCGGCTCAACTGTTTCCGTACTCCGACGTCAGTATCCTGATTCTGCTGGAGACCGAGGCACCCTGGGTGGCGCTTCGCGATGTACTAGCTGAGTTCGTGCGCGACCTGTGGGATTTGGGCATCCGGGTGAATCATGCCGTGCGGACGGTCAGCGAATGTCTGGACGCGCGCGAGGAGAACCTGAACCTGAAAATCGGTTTGATCGAGCAACGTTTTGTGGCTGGAGACCGAAGGGTTCAGGCGCAATTAGAAAGCCGCTGGCCAGCCTTCTTGACTAAGAACGGAGCGAAACTGGCCCAACAGCTCTGCGAGCGAACGCGTCAGCGTCACATGCAATATCAGGACCGGGTGCGCCATCTCGAACCCGACGTGCAGGACACGCCCGGTGGATGGCGCGACCTGCAGCTGATCGGATGGCTGCCGCGCCTGCGAGGCGAGCGCATGTTTGCTTCGGACCAACTCAGTCCAGCGGCCGCTTTTCTGTCAACGGCACGCTGCTTTCTCCATTACGGCGCCCGTGCCGACCGGAATCTGCTCGATCTCGATGCTCAGGAAAGCATCGCCGGCCAGCGTTACTCGCGGCATCTGTCTCGCATCGAATGGATGCGGGAGTATTACCAGCACGCAAGCGCGGTCTCGAACCAGGCACGCCACCTACTGCAGGCCTTCGAAAAATCCGACAGCTCGCTGCTGGGGAACTTTCGGGAGTGGCGCTCGCGGCTGTCGAACACGGACTTCACAGTGGCACGCGACCGCGTGTTGCTCCGCAATCCCAGCCACATCGACCACGATCCTATCCTGCTGCTGCGCCTGATCGAGTTCATGGCTCGGCACGACATTGCGCCGTCTTGGGAAACGGAGCGGCGGATGCAGGACGCCAGACCGGCTCTGGAGTCGTTCTGCGCCGGACCGCAGCCGCTGTGGGCGACCTTGAAAAATGTGCTGGCGCTGCCGCATATTGCCGCCGCTTTGCGGACGCTGCAGAGCACGGAACTGCTGGCCGCATTATTGCCTGAGTGGCGACACATCGAGAATCTCAACCTGGCAGATACGAGCCAGCGCTACAGCGTGGACGAGCATGTGCTGGCCGCCTGCGAACGCGTGGGCGAACTACGGGCGGCCACTGACCCAAGCCGGCGGCAGTTCTCCCAAATGCTGTCCGAGATCGACAACCCAGCGGTGCTGCTGTTCGCTTTGCTGTATCACGACATCGGTAGGGACTCGGCCAGCGATTCGATCGGGGTCGCCGTGACGCGCGCCGCCGAAGCCGCGCGGCGCATCGGAATGCCGCCCGATGAGCAGAGCGACGTGGAATTTCTGATCGAGCATCAATTGGATCTGGCGGAGGCGACGAGCGGGCGTGACGCCGCCGATCCGGCCACCGCGCGATGGCTGGCCAAAAGGATCGGCACCATCGAGCGGCTCAGACTGCTCGCGATTTTGACCTATGCGGACATTTCCGCGGCCGGACCCGATGGCATGAGTCCCTGGCGCATGGAACAGCTTCGGAGCGTCTACGAAATTACGCGGCATGAGCTGACGCGCGAGTTGGAAACCGACCGCATCCAAGAAGTACCCCGCAGCTTCGCGCCGCATGCGGAGTTCATCCGAGGCTTTCCGGTGCGCTATCTGCGCGTACACCGGCCGGTCGAAATCGAATCACACGTGCAGCTCTTCGAACTCAGCCAGTCCACCGGCGTTGCGGTGAGTCTGGAGCGCGTGCAGAGCGCTTACCGGCTTACAGTGGTGGCGCGCGACATGCCGTTTCTATTCGCCTCGTTCGCGGGAGCGCTTTCGAGCTTCGGCTTGGACATTTTGAAGGCCGAAGCATTTTCTAACGCGCAGGGTCTGATCCTGGATACCTTTGTTTTCGCCGACCCGAAACGCACGCTGGAGCTGAATCCCACCGAAGTTGACCGGCTGCAGGACTTGATCCGGCGCGTGGCGCTGGGCAAGACCGATGGACGAAAGCTGCTGTGCAATCTCGAGCCGGCGCAGACGAAGAAGCGCAGCGCCGACGCCGTGGTCCACTTCGATTCCGACGCGTGCGAGACGGCGACATTGATCGAGATCACCGCCGATGACCGGCCGGGATTGCTGTGCAGCCTGGCGGCGGTGCTCTCCGGCGCCGGCTGCAACATCGACGTAGTACTGGTGGACACCAAAGGCCATCGTGCGATTGACGTGTTTTACGTCGCCGCGGAGGGCCGCAAGCTGTCGCAGGAAATGCAGGCGGCGTTGAAGAGCAAGCTGGTTGAGGCCTGCTAGGGCGCCAATTCTTCGATCCAACGGCGCATGCGCGCGTAATGCGACCCTTTCCAATAAACGCGGCCGCACTGCCGGCAGCGATGAAACTCGTCGTATTGTTCTATCGAGTGCCCGGCGGGAACCAGTTTTCGCGCTTGCTCTTTTGAAATGGACTCGAGGACGCCGTTGCACGCCATGCATCGAGTAAAGGGACGAATGGCCCGCCCCAAATCGAAGCGGTGGATCACTTCGGCGATCTGCCGGCGGCTGTTGGTTTCTCGCACCCAATAGCCATGCGTAATGACGCCGTGCTTGAGCAGGCCGCGATCGCGCGTCAGCAGAATGCGTCGCTCGCCAGCTGAGATCTCTGCCAGTTGCGCATCGTTGAGCGAACGTTCATACTCCGCGTCGAAGCCCAGCATGCGCAAATACCGCTGCGAGCTTTCCTAAATGCACGTCGAGTATAAATCGCGGATTCCGGAGCGGCTGAGGCCGAAGCCGCTGCTCCCCTGCCAGGTCGAAGGATTCAAAGACCGGGTAGACCGCGATGCGATCGCCGCTTTGAACCAGATAAGAGAAATCGACCGACTGGCCATTGGCAACGATCAAATCGACTTCTGTATGGGGCACGCCGAAACTTTCGATCAGGTCCTTCACCGCGGCCGGCGTGAAGAAAGATTTTTCCAGAGTTTTGTATTGCTGCTCTCGCGGAAGATGGTCGTTCAGTTCGGCGTAGAAGCGAAAAGAAGCGCGGCGCAAGTTAGCGGGCTGCCGTTGTTAGCGGCGAGTTGGGCGCACTATAAACCACCTCGCCATTGACCAACGTCATCAGGCACTTTAAAGTTTTGATTTGCCCGCTCGGAACCGCATAAAGATCGCGGTCCCAGACGGCAATGTCGGCCCGCTTGCCTACCTCTAGCGTTCCGATTTTGTTTTCCAGGAACATTTGTCGCGCGCCCCAGGCAGTGTAGCTGCGAAGCGCGGTGTGGATGTCCACGGCTTCCGCCGTCCCAAACGGTTGCGGCCCGTACGTGCCTTTCGCCGTTTGACGCGCCAGAGAGGCCCACAGGCCATAACGCGCCGCAATCGGCGTGACCGAGTAATCCGACCCGCCGGACCAAAGGATGCCTCGCGATTGCAGGGTCTTCAAAGGCTCCAGGCGTTGATCGCGCTTCGGCCCGTAATTGCCCGCGTAGATATCGCCGATCCACCACATGAATCCAGGCTGCATTTCCGGATACCCGGCGTCGTATTTCTTCTGCAGCTCGGCCATTACGTCCAGCGCATGTGGAGTGGGCAGATTGGCGTGGATGATGCTATGGCGCAGGCCGGGGTGGGGCTGCTCGTGCTCCACTTGCGCGTAGGTATCCACCACCCAGTCCATGGCGCGGTCGCCGACGGCGTGCGTTCCTACCGGGACTCTGTTCTGATGAAAAAGGCGGACCATTTCCCGATACACGGCCGGATCGGTCAACGGATAGCCGCGATTGCCGGCGCCTGACGCTGTCACGTCCGTAGTGGTGCCGTTGCGAAGCCAGTCGTCATAAACCCAGCCGGTGCGCCCGCCGCCGGAGCCGTCCATGTAGATTTTGGCGCCACAGGAAAGCAGGCGATCGTCGCCCAGGCTGGCGGGAAGACGCGGCACGGCTTGAATCTCAGCCAAGGCCTTGCGGGCGGTTTCGACGGTCGTTCCGGCGTGCCAGAGGACGCAGATGCGCTCTTTCAGTTGGCCCTGGTCGAGCAGCGCCTTGTAAGCATCCCAGTGGATCTGCTCGATATCGGGATCTTTGACCGCAGTCATGCCTTCGCTCAGCAACGTATGTTGGATGTGGAGAATGCCCTCGCGCATTTGCCCAGGCGTAGTGGGCGGGATCAGCCGAATCACAGCCTCCATGGCGCTGTCTTCTTTGAGAACGCCGGTGGGATTGCCGTGGGAATCGCGATCGATGGTGCCGGCGACTGGATCGTGCGTGGCGGCAGTGATGTGAGCCATCTTCAGAGCGAGCGAATTGGCGGCCCCATAATGACCGGTGGTGTGCATCAGCCAGACCGGGTTCTTGGCAGCGACGGTGTCGAGATCGGCCGCCGTGATGTAGCGATGCTCGGCCAGCTTGCCCTCATCCCAGCCGGAGCCCGTGATCCAATCGCCCGGTTTGGCCTTGGCGACCTTGGCCTTCACCCGCGCCAGGATGTCAGGCACTGAAGTAGCATCCGATAGCTCGACGCCGTAGAGTTCATCGACGCCTCCGTTTGCGATGTGAGCATGGGTGTCGATAAGGCCGGGAGTGGCAGTGTCGCCGTGCAGGTCGATGACGCGGAGCCCGCGCGCGTTGCCCGCGAATTTCAGGACTTCGTCATCCGTGCCGGTCTTGACGATTACGCCTTGACGGACGGCAATCGCCTGAACCGCGGAATCTCTCGCATCTACAGTGAGGATGTGGCCGTGCAGCAGGATGAGGTCGGCCGCGGCTTGCGCGACGACGATTTGAGGCAATAGCAGAGCGACTGATAGGACGCTGGTTGAACCGAGTGTGCGATGCGGCGATGTCATTGAGATTTTCTTTCGCGGAACAATTCTCACATATTTTGGTGCATGTCGCGCCAAAGTTGGTTCCACGCCGCTGACGCGAGTATACTCGTTCGTGTAGAACTCGAATGCGACAACTCTGGTTAATTCTTGCAGTGGCAACGGCGGCCTTAACGTCAACTGGCTTGGCTCAGGAGTCCGGCCCCTACAAAGTGCTCAAGTCGGCCAGGGTTGGCGGCGAAGGCGGCTGGGATTATATCTATGCCGATTCCGCCGGCCGCCGCCTGTATATCCCTCGACGCGGAGCGCCCAATTCGGGTGTCGAGACGCGGCTCTCCATCTACAATCTCGACACGCTCGAACTGGTAAGCGAGATTCCCGGCGTGGGTGGCCAGGGTACGGCGGTAGACCCCAAGACCGGCCATGGCTTTACCAGCAGCAAGCCCATCTCGATGTTCGACACCAAGACCATGAAGTTGATCAAGACCATCGATGCGGCGCCCGAAGCCCGGCCGGACGGCATTTACTTCGATCATTTCAATGAGCGCGTCTACATCTTCAGTCATCCGACCAAAGACGCGACCGTGATTGACGCCAAGGACGGCAAGGTGCTCGGCACCATCGATCTGGGCGGTACGCCGGAAGAGGGCGTGGCCGATGGAAAAGGAATGCTGTACGTCGTGATGCAGGACATGCCGGGCAGCGTCACGGCGGTGGACGTGAAGACGATGAAGGCGGTGGCGCATTATCCGTTCTCGGACATCGGTCGTTGCAACGGGCTGGCGCTGGATGTAAAAAACAAGGTGCTTTTCGCGGCCTGCGCCAACTCTGGGAATCCGCCAGCGCAGCCGCCGCAACCGAAGATGGTAATTCTGAGCGCCATGGATGGCAAGATTCTTGACACGCTGCCGCTGGCTGGTGGGTCTGACGGCGCCGTGTTCAACCCGGCGACCATGGAAGCTTTCAGCACCCAAGGCAATGGCACGTTGACGATCGTCAAGGAGAAGAGCCCAACCAGCTTCGAGGTGGAGCAGAATCTTCAGACCATGAACGGCGCTCGCACGGTCGCGTTCGACAGCAAAACGAATCACCTGTTTACGATGAGCCAGGAGCGTGGACCGGCTCCGCAGGCAGCGCCCAGCGGAGGCCGCGGCGCTTTCGGCCCGCCGGTGCCCGGTTCGTTTACAATTCTGATGATTGGCAAGTAGGGAGGGCTCATGCAGTATCGAGAGATGGCTTTCGTCGCGGGACTAACAGCGATTGTATCGCTCTGCCCGCAACCGGTCTCAGCCCAAGGCAAGCCGGAAGGCTCCACTGAGAAGAGCTGGACGCTACCTCGCACCGCCGACGGCCGACCCGATCTTCAAGGCATCTGGGCCAACAACAACGCCACGCCGCTGGAGCGTCCCAAGGAACTGGCGGGTCGTGCGCTTCTGACAGACCAGGAAGTAGCGGCTATGAGAAAGAAGGCCGCCGAGCTCTATAACGGCAAGGGCGACGCCTCTTTCGGCGATGACATTTTCCAAACGGTTCTGGCGAGCATCAAAGGTTCCGAATCCGGGCCGCACGTAAAGGGGACGAATGAGTTTGACGGGGGCACGGGCGACTACAGCTCGGAGTGGATTGTCTCGCGCGTCTGGGACAATCGAACTTCGCTCATCACGGATCCGCCCGACGGACGGCTGCCGCCTCTAACTCCGGAGGGCAAGAAACGGCAAGAGGCGGCTTTCGCGGCGCTGAGTCGTCCCGCCAGAAGCCCCGCCGACAGAATGTTGTCGGAACGCTGCATCACCTATGGCTCACCGCAATTGATAGCCGGATACCAGAGCTACTATCAGATATTCCAGACCGCCAATTCCGTCGTCATCATGACGGAAATGATCCACGACGTGCGCATCATTCCACTCGACCGGCGTCCTCACGTTCCATCCAACGTCCATAACTGGTTTGGCGATTCGCGCGGCCACTGGGAAGGCGACACGCTGGTCATCGATACGACCAACTACAAAGCGGCCAGTTTCATGCCCGAGTCCAGTGATAAACTTCACGTGATCGAGCGCCTTACTCGCACGGGTCCCGAGACCCTGAAGTACGAAATTACAATTGACGACCCGGACACCTGGACCAAACCCTGGAGCTTGATGATTCCCTTGCGGCACTCGCCGGATCCGATCTTCGAGTACGCCTGCCATGAGGGCAACATCGGCATGGCAGGCATTCTGGCGGGCGCACGGGCAGAAGAAAAGGCCACCGCCGAAGCCGCGCAGAAAGCCAAGTAGGACGCGAGAGGAAACATGAAGAGATTAGTGCGCATCGCCGCTGTTGGAATATTTGCCGTCGCTTTCGCGTTCGGCCAGGCTCGTGAACATTGGATACCAACCTGGGTAGCAGCGCCTCAACAAGGCCGCCCTGAACCGGTGCGTATGGGGCAAGCGCGCGGGCCGGCGTCTCAATCTCAAACCGCATCGCAGGCCAACGGGCAACGACCGGCCGGACCGATCGTCAGCTTCAACAATCAGACTCTGCGCATGATCGTTCACACCAGCATCGGCGGGAGCCGAGTGCGCATTCAGCTTTCGAATGCATTTGGCGCCACGCCGCTGCGGATTGGAGCCGCGCACATCGCCCTTCGCGCCAAGGATTCGGCCACCGTTCCGGGTTCGGATCGCGCGTTAACGTTCAGCGGCCAGCCGTCGTTCACGATTCCCCCGGGAGCCGTTATACTCAGCGACCCGGTGAACTTGGACGTGCCGCAACGAGGTGACCTCGCGGTGAGCGTGTTCGTCCCCGGCGATACCGGTCCTGCGACGCAGCACTCGGTGGGTTTGCATACCACTTACATTTCCAAGCAGGGCGATGCCGCAGGGGCGCCCGCGATGGCCGATGCCACCACCTCCCAGTCCTGGTATTGGTTATCGAGCGTCGAAGTAGCGGCTCCGCCTGATGCCGCGGCAGTGGTTACGTTTGGCGATTCCATTACGGACGGCACGCGCTCCACGCCGAACACCGATTCCAGCTGGCCCAGCTTTCTCGCCGCGCGACTGCAGGCCAATCCGGCCACGTCACACATCGCAGTGCTGAACGAGGGCATATCGGGCAACCGCATCACGCGCGACGGCATCGGTCCGGCCGGGCTCGCCCGCTTCGATCGAGACGTGCTGACGCAGCCCGACGTGCGGTGGGTCACGATTCTCATCGGCATAAATGATATCGGCGCGGGTATCGGAGAGTTTTTCGTTTTCGGACCGAGGGATGCGAGTGATAACCCAACGCCCGACGATATCATCGGCGGGTACCGCCAGATGATCGAGAAGGCGCACATGCACGGAATTAAAGTGATCGGCTGCACGCTGACGCCTTTTGAAGGCGCGCCCTATTATTCCGAAAGCGGAAACGTGGTGCGGCAGGCTGTGAACCAATGGATTCGGACCAGCCGGGCCTTCGACGCGGTGGTTGACTTCGACGCGGCCACCCGCAGCCCTGACAATCTCAACCACATTCGCGCGGAGTTTGACAGCGGGGATCATTTGCATCCTAATGACGCGGGTTACAAGGCCATGGCGGAGGCTGTCGATCTTTCGATTTTTCGTCCGGCGATCAGCGCCAGCAGGTAACCGAATGCCCTTTTCGCAAAAAAGGAACACCGGTTGAAGAGAAAGCTCCGCATTGGCCTCGGCGGAACGGTCCTCTTCTTGCTAATGTCAGCGGCGGTTTTTGCGCAAACTGACGAGATCCAAGTCTACGATGCCGAGATTGCCGAGCAGGGTGTGTTCAATTTGATGATCCACACCAACTTCACTCCCATTGGACGAAAGACAGCAGACTTCCCCGGCGGCATCATTCCCGACCGCTCCGTCAACGGCGCCGCTGAATGGGCCTATGGCGTCACCGATTGGTTTGAGCAGGGCCTTTATCTGCCCGTGTATAGTCCCTACTCGCAAGGGCGCGGCGCGACCATCGACGGCTTCAAGCTGCGCGAACTTTTCGTGCGGCCGCATGCGGCGGAACATAAGTTCTTTTACGGTGTCAATTTCGAGTTCAGCGTCAATCATAAGTATTGGGAGTCCAAACGATTTACTTCCGAGGTCAGGCCCATCGTGGGAGTGCATCTGCATCCCGTCGACATCATCTTTAATCCGATCGTCGATACCGATTACACCGGCGGACCGGGGAACCTGGAATTCGTTCCCGCGACGCGCATCGCTTACAACGTGAATGATCGGTGGGCTGCCGCCATCGAAGAGTATGCCGACCTCGGTCCGTTGCGTCATTTTGAGGCGTTGAACAACCAGTTCCACGAGGTCTGGGCTGTCCTGGATCACACCAGCAAGATCGTGAACATCGAAGCCGGTGTTGGGTTTGGCGTTACGGCGGGAGCGGATAAATTGACATTCAAGCTGATGGTGTCCCGCGACCTGAACTCGCGCCACAAAAACTGAATCCGCGGCTCCGGTTGCGCCATTTCGTATCGGCGCCCCAACATGTTAGCGCAAAGTTAACGTACTCGCCGCCCGCGCAGCACTCATCCACCACATAATCGTAGGTGTCTTGAAAATAGACGGCGCTGGCGGAGTCTAACTTCCGGAGGTAACTTTATGACCAACCTGAGAACCCTGGCCTTGACCGCGTTACTCTTCGCCACCGCCGGCCTCTCGTTGAACGCACAGATTACTGATCAGATTAAAGCGCACATCAATCACAACTTCGTCATTGGCGACAAGGCCTTGCCTCCCGGCGAGTACACCTTCCGGATGGAGAAAAATTCTGGCCTTAACGTGATGCGAGTTGAGAACCAGCGCGGTGAGAACGTCGCGCAGTTTGAGGTCCGGGAAACCACCGCGGATCACCGGCCCCGTCATTCCGAGCTCGTTTTTCGGAAATACGGAGATACCGAGTTTTTGCGCAAGATTTTCGAGGGCGGATCGAGAACCGGCTCGGAGGTGACAGAAACCGGCAAGCAAGAAGCGCGCCTGGTGAGCCAGGGCCAGCACTTCCTGGAGCATACCGAAGAACAACAGTAAAGCTCCCACCGAACCAAAGCACCGGCTGGGCTGCGGCGGCGGCCTAACGGGCGCGGCCTAACCGGCTTGCATTTAGCTGCACCTTTGCTATACTTGTCTCTTCATGCGCTCCGCCGTTTACAACTCGTTTCGATTTTGGTACTGGTTTAGTGCCTAAGTCGGGGCGAGTGGCGTTGGCATAAAGTAACAAGACAGAAAAAACAACCCACTCGAAAGAGTGGGTTTTCATTTTTAGGAGACACGCAATGATCATCTCGATGAAGCTCCACTCTTCTAAGGAGGAGATTGAGCAAGTGTGCGAGCGAATCCGAGATTTCGGCTATAAAATTCACGCCATCGAGGGCGAAGAGCGCGTGGTAATCGGCGTAGTCGGGATGGGCGACGTCACCGCGTGCCTGGAATCGGTGGAAGCCATGCCGCAGGTCGAAAAAGCGGTGCGCATATCGGCGCCTTACAAGTTCGTCAGCAAGGAGTACCACAACGAGCGCTCGCGCATTCGCGTCAATGGCTGCGAAATCGGCGGCGACGAGTTCATCGTCATGGCCGGGCCGTGCTCGGTGGAGTCGGAAAAGCAGATCATGCAGGCGGCCGAAGGCGTGGCCGCGGCCGGGGCCAAGCTGCTGCGCGGCGGAGCGTTCAAACCGCGCACGTCGCCCTACGATTTTCAAGGGCTCGAGGCCGAGGGTTTGAAGCTCCTCGCCAAAGCCAAGCGCGCCACCGGTCTGGGAATCATCACCGAAGTAATGAGCGACAGCGATGTCGATCTGGTGGCCGAGTATGCCGATGTGATGCAGATCGGCGCACGCAATATGCAGAACTTCGCGCTGCTCAAGGCGCTGGGCCGGTGCGGCCGCACGGTTTTGCTCAAACGCGGCATGAGCTCCACCCTTAAAGAGCTGCTAATGTCGGCCGAATACGTGGTCGCGCATGGCAATCCCAATGTGATCTTGTGCGAGCGCGGCATCCGCACCTTTGAGACCGCGACGCGCAATACCTGCGACATCACGGCGGTCGCGGCGCTGAATGAGCTTTCGCACCTGCCGGTGGTTCTCGATCCCAGCCACGCCACTGGAAAGCGCAGTCTGGTTCCGGCGCTCTCGCGCGCCGCCATCGCCATCGGCGCCGACGGCCTGCTGGTGGAAGTGCACCCGGCGCCCGAGAAAGCCATGAGCGACGGCGCCCAATCGCTCGACCTGGTTCAGTTCCGCAAGATGATGCAGGATTTCGAGCCCTACATCCGTCTGTGGAAAGAATCGCGCGTGACCGAAGCCGCCACAGCGGCGGTGTAATCCGGTGGCGCTCTTCCGTCTGCACGCCTGGCAACTGGCTGCGTCCCTGATTATCGTTTGCGCGCTGGCCGTGACGGCCGTATACATGTTCCGGCTGCGCGGCGGCTCCAAGCCGTCCGATCTGGTGGCGTACCTTCCCGCCGAAAATGCCACCGTTCTCTATATCGATGTCGACGCCATCCGCCGCTCCGGCATTCTCAACCTGGTAGCGGGCTCCAAAGCAGCCGAGGAAATTGAATATAAGCAATTCGTCGACGCGACCTTGTTCGACTACCGCCAGGACCTGGATGCGGTCGCGGCCGCGTTCAAGGACAATCAGGTGTTTTTCGCCGTGCGCGGGCGCTTTCATTGGAAGAATCTGATGGACTACGCGCGTCACCAAGGCGGGTATTGCCGCAACGGCTTCTGCGTGACTAGCGGCAGCCGTCCTAATCGCAGGATTTCGTTCTACGCGTTGCGGCGGGATATGATGGCGATGGCCATCAGCTCCGACGATTTCGCGGCCTATCAGGTCGCCTCGAAGCCCGCGTCGCGGCCGGTGTCGTCACCGAGCGAGCCGGTTTGGGCCATGGTCCCGATCGCCGCGCTGCAGCGTGCGGATGACTTGCCTTCCGGACTGAAACCTTTCGCCAGGGCGCTGGGAAACGCCGAGCAAATCGTCTTTACTCTCGGACCTGAAGGCGACCATCTGCAGCTGGCGCTGAACGTAACTTGCCGCGACACCCAAACTGCTTCGGCCTTAGTGGTGGACCTGGAAGGCACCACCAACGAACTGCGGAAAATGCTCGACCGGGAACATCAAAAGCCGGACCCGGCGGACTTGACCGGTATGCTGGTGGCGGGCAGCTTCCGCCGCGACGATCGCAGCGTCCACGGCCAATGGCCGCTGGACCGCGCCTTCGTGGACGCGCTGGCCAACGGATCGAATTAGCATCGTGATACGCTTTGGGTTCTAGGAAAACGCCTGAGCTGAGGCTCAAAGGCGACATGAGGTATGGCTCATTTACCAAATTTCAGCATCGAGTTCCTGGAGGACGCCGCCGATGGTTTGCGCGCCGTCAGGCATCCGATGTGGACGTTGCGATGCTTGATCTCATCCCGTGAACGCTTACCCCGTAGCCTTAGAAATGAGGTCACGTTTAAGGAACTGGATGTCCCAGGCGTCTACGTCCTCACCGGCCCCTGCGCATTTAGTCAGGATACTGACAAAAGCTTTGATACGCCGCTGTACATCGGCCAAAGCGACAGCGTTGCAGAGCGGCTGACTAGTCACCTTACGAACGAAAAGAAACAATGGTGGAGAACGGCGGTTGTTCTTTCACTCCCCGAACCAAATCCCTTGAACCTCAGCCATTGCAGGTACCTAGAGTCAAGGCTTTGTTCGCTGGCTCGCGACGCAAAGAAATCCTCGATCAGCAACAAAGTTGGACCGCAGAGCCCGTCTCTTTCGTTTGCGGACCAGAACGTCGCTGATGAGTTTTTGGAGAAGGCCCTGCTGATATTAGCTGCGATCGGCGTCAACTATTTTGAGCGAGAGCCACCGGTTCCTCCGCCACCACCCAAACCGGAGCCACCGGAGAATTTGATATTACTCGTTGACGAGCTTAGAACAATAAGTTCTTCATTTCCAAACGCAGAATGGTACTACACGTTCTCACCGGACTATAGAGCAAAAGTTGTCAACGACGGCGATTTCAGAGTGTTCATGAGGGTTGTCTGGACAAAGCACTGGATTTGGGCAAAGCTCGCCGACGTTGGCAAGTATCAACTCAAGAACTTGTCCGACATCGACGAGCAGTTCCGTGGCGCGGTCGCGAGCGCTTACCACAAGGCAGAGCGATATCTAGGCCGCTGAACCTGACCCTCGAACACGCTTTTTCGAGAATGGCGCGCGTCATAATAGGATCACAATGGAAAAACGCAAGCTCGGCAAGACTGGCATGGACGTAACCGTGCTCGGCTTTGGCGCCGCTGAGATCGGCTTTCGCGGCGTTCCTCAGGACACCGTCGACCGCCTGATCAACGGCGCGCTCGACGCAGGCCTCAACATCATCGACACCGCCGAATGCTATCCCGCCAGCGAGGAGAAAATCGGCCAGGCCGTATCCAGCCGCCGCGACGAGTTTTTCCTTTTCAGCAAGACCGGGCACGAGGGCGACGGCGATCATTGGAATCCGGCCAAAATGGCGGCCGCGGTGGACCGTAGCTTGAAACTCCTCCAGACCGATCGCCTGGACTTGCTTCAGTTGCACAGCTGCTCGGAAGAACAACTGCGCCAGGGCCATGTCGTCGAAGTGGTCCAGCGAGCTCGCGACGCCGGCAAGACACGCTTCATCGGATACAGCGGCGACGGCCGCGCGGCGCTGCACGCGGTCGAATCCGGCGTGTTCGACACACTGCAAATCTCGGTCAGTATCGCCGACCAGGAAGCGCTCGATCTGGTGCTGCCAGCCGCCCAGAAGCGCGGCCTGGGCGTGATCGCCAAGCGCCCCATCGCCAACGCCATTTGGAAACAATCCAGCAAGCCCGACCCTTACTATCAAGCCTACTGGGAGCGCTTGCACCAGCTCGATTATGATTTCCTGAAGGGCGATCTCAAGCAGGCCGTCGGTACCGCTCTACGGTTCACTCTCTCGGCGGATGGCGTCCACACCGCCATCGTCGGCACCACGCAGCCCGGCCGCTGGCGCGAGAATGCAGAGCTGCTGAAAGCGGGCCCGCTGGATGAATCGGCTATACAGGCCATCCGCTCCCGCTGGAAGTCCGTAGCGACCTCGGATTGGACCGGACAGACCTGATTTTGTGCTACATTGGCTTTTTACGGATTAGTTGCAACTCCGCATTTCTAACCCTTCAGATTTGATCGACAGGAGATAGTTATGAACCTTCGTCCACTCCACGACCGCATACTCGTCCGCCGGCTGGAGGAAAAAGAAGCCATGCGCGGCGGCATCATCATCCCGGACACGGCCAAGGAAAAACCGCAGCAGGCCGAAGTGGTCGCCATTGGCAGCGGAAAGCTGCTGGAGGACGGCCAGCGCGCCAGCATCGATGTGAAGGCGGGCGACCGCATCCTGTTCGGCAAGTACTCCGGCTCCGATGTCCGGATCGACGGCGAAGAGTACTTGATACTGCGCGAAGATGAGATCTTGGGAGTACTCGGATGAAAAAGCTGTTCTCGATCGCTTTGCTGGCTCTGGCTGGGGCTGTGCTGGCCTCCGCGCAGGCCAAAATCGGCATCGTCAATTCGCAAAAGGCGCTGCTCGATACGGAAGACATCAAGAAAGCTCAGAAGGACCTGGAGACCAAGTACAAGCCGCGCCAGGACCAGATGTCCAAGCTCGATAAAGAACTGCAGGATATCCAGGCGCAGCTGCAGAGTGGCCGCTTGAACGAACTGGGCCAGCAGGAATTGAACGCGCAGGGCCAGCGCAAGCAGCGCGAACTGCAGCGCCTGCAGCAGGACCTGCAATCGGACGTCGAGAGCGAGCGCAATGATATTCTGCAGCGCGCCGGAACGCGCATGCAGGAGGTCATCAAGAAAGTGGCCGATGAAAAAGGCCTGGACGTGGTGCTCGACGCCAGCAGCACCCATTATTTCAAGGCCCCGCTGGACATCACCGCCGACGTGGTCGCCGCCTACAACAAAACCTACCCGGTGACAGCGGCCGCGGCCGCGCCCAGGCCTGCTCCGGTAAAATAGTCGTAGGATGTCCAGCTATCTGGAAGCCTACGGCGCCGCCGAAGAACACCACAGCCGGCGCATCCGGCTGGTTCGAAATGTTTCGATCGCGCTGGCTGCCGTGCTTCTGCTGGGACTGATCCTCTTCTTCGTTTTCCGCAATCATTCCGAAGAGCAACAGGTCAAAACGTTCGTCCAGCTCTTGCAGGCCCGCAATTATACCGAAGCTTATCGGCTGTGGGGCTGCACGGAATCGCATCCTTGCCGGGACTACTCATTTCAGAGATTCCAGGAGGACTGGGGGCCGGCCGGCACGCATGCCAATGCATCCTCGGCTCACATTACCATGTCGCAATCCTGCGGCTCGGGCGTCGTGATCCGGCTAACCTACGCGGGGTCGGAAGCGGTGCCGCTGTGGGTGGAACGCTCCAACCAGGTGATCAGTTTCGCTCCCTGGGAGGAATGCCCCGGCACCAGACACTTACAATTGGGCGCGTTTTTCCGTTCGCTGTTCCACAAGTCGTAGTTCAAGGCGTCACGACAACTTCCTGTCTTATCGGTGTGAGCCCAGGCTCGTGCGTAGATGTGTAAGATCCCTTCAGATCGCGTCGGAACGAATCCTTGATTTCCAATTGCAATTTTCGGTTCGCAGGCGCCTGGAATCGCAAGACTCCGTTGTCGCCACGTATGAGAGGCTTCTCGAAAATCCAGGGAAAGTCGCCCGGTTGAAGCGGCAAACCGACGCACCGAATCTGAGCGGTGTTCATAGGTGTACCATCCTGAAATTTCACTTGAACAGTCACCTGCCGGAACTCAACCGGCTCGCCGGCAATCAGGTCCATCCCGGTCAGATGAACGCCGCCGGACTTGATTTCTATAATTTCAGCTTTTGCTCGCGAGCGGCCCAAAGGATAATACGTACTCTCGAATGGCAAGTCGAATCGATCCCTGGGCTGCGGTCCGTTAGGGTTGAAAACCAGCAAGTAACGCCCGATCGGCACATTGTCAAAAGTAAAGCTCAAATCCGCCGCCTCGGTGTACGCGTGGCGGAACCAGGCGTGGCGCTCTGACGGAGGCGGCCGGTCCAGATCGATCAGGCCGACTTCCGCGCCCTTAAGCGGTTGGCCTCTGTCATCCCAAACTCGACCAGAAATCGTGTTGTCCACTTCCATACCGAAATCCTGGACCGCGCAGCCTTTTCCCGGAACAGAAATCTCCGCATCTTCCAACGTGTACGGTTTCAACGCAGCACGAAGATGGTAGTCTCCCCCCGCTGGCAATGGCAAAGTGTATCGGCCGTTGGTATCCGTCGTCGCCGAGTAGGTTTTTCCGCCTCGGAGCGTAGAAATCGTTACTCCGGCCAATGGCTTCGTCTCTCCCATCATCAGAAGAAAATCAACCAACGAAGGCTCCCTGGCAATAGCAACCCGGCCGTGCACATTGGCTGGCATTTTACCCGCGAAGTATTCGCGAACCTGATGAACGTCCTCCGCGGCGGTCTCCACATCGCGGCCTTGAAAGCAGGGGCCGTCGACGAATTTTCCGTCGATTTTGCCCGGCATGACCAAGTATTTCCGTCCGAGATGATAGGGGTTCGGCGCGCACATTCCGCCGATCGGCATCAGTTCCATGTCGACGGTTTCAGTGCCCGCCGGGAGGCCTCGGTAATTTTCCAGCACTTTGAAACGCACGTGATCGACGTTGGAGTACCAGGGGTCGTCTCGAATCGAGCTTATGCCTCCATCAACCACTTCGCCGATAAATATGGTGGGCAATCGAAGCGAATCGCAAATCGTCAGGCGTGCGCACTCGCACGAAATCGCTGGAGAGGCAAGAACCATGAAGGCTAACAGTAGTCGCATGGAAACACCTGCACACACTAGCCTACTGCTGTGGCCGGCCAAATGGGTCGGGGTCGCATCAGGGGACCACCACCACTTTTCCGAATTGCTCTTTGTTTTCGAGGTACCGGTGTGCCTCCGCGATGTCCCGCAGCGGAAGGACGCGATCCACTACCGGCTTTAACTGGCCTTGGAAGACGAACTTCAGCACCCGATGCAGTTCGCCCAGCGTTCCCATGAAGGAGCCGAGCAGCGCCTGGTGTTTGGTGAACAGCGGTCGAAGGTCCAGCTTGACGTCATAGCCGGTGGTGATTCCGCAGGTGACCCAGCGACCTCCGCGGGCCAGGCTGGCAGTGCTCTGCGCAAACGTTGCCGCACCCACATGCTCGAAGACCACGTCGACGCCGCGCTGGTTGGTGATCCTTTTCACTTCCGCCGCGATGTCCTGCTGGTAGT